>NZ_JANQIH010000011.1 GCF_028282265.1 Allomuricauda sp. | reverse complement strand
ATCGAATGCACTGCAATATCGATTTGTCCGTTCAACATAGCGATATTGCAGTGCATTCGATGAAAGATGTCCCTACCCAATTACCAAAGGGAATTGTGCAAAGCGCAGTTTTGGAGAGAGCGGCAACAGATGATATTCTCGTGCACAAAGGGCTGGACTTTCTAGAATCGGACGGTGAAAACATAACAATCGCCACGGGAAGCCTTCGCAGAAAGGCCCAATGGCTACATCACTATCCTAACCACGAAGTAGTAGATTTAAGGGGGAATGTGAACACACGGTTGTTGAAGTTGATTGAAAACGATTGGCAGGGCGCCATTTTTGCAAAGGCTGGTTTGGAACGAATTAAACTGATGCCCAAGGATGCTTTGGTTTTGGACTGGATGGTTCCAGCTCCCGCCCAAGGTGCCATGGTTGTTGCGGTCATGGAAAAAGATGATTTCTGTAAAGAGGTGATGAGCGAATTGAATCATTTCAATTCGGACCTTGAAACTCGAATAGAAAGGGAATTTCTTAGAACCTTGGAAGGTGGATGTACCGCTCCAATAGGGGCTATTGCCGAAGTGGACAATCAATCGGTACACTTTAAAGGTTGCCTTTTTTCCTTGGATGGAAAACGAAAATTTGAAATTGAAAAATCTATCTCGATTGATTCCGTTGTTGGATTTGGAGAAATGTGCGCTAAAGAAATTCTGGAAGATGGAGGTGCAATTTTGATGCAAGAAATCAGGAATGAAAACAGTGCTCTCCACTAAAATATTGACACCTCCCCAAAAGGAACTATTGCTTAATGCAAAAGTTGGATTCGTGGAATATGATGCCATCAAGATTGATTTTCCGTCAATCGAGATTCCATTGAACTTTTCTCATTATTTGTTTACCAGTAAAAATGGAGTAAGGGCTTTTATTAAGGTTATAGAATCAAAAAATGAGGAAATTGACCGAAAAAAGTATATCTGTTTTTGTGTAGGTGACAAAACAAAACAGCTTTTGGAGGACTCTGGTTTTATAGTTTCTGAAATTGCCCATAATGCCTCCGACTTAGCATATATATTGGCAGAAAGACACAAAACCAATCGGTTTATTTATATCGCAGGAAACCTAAGAAGAAATGAATTGCCCGAGATTCTTTCAAAAAATAACGTTTGGTATAGAGAAATTGTTGCTTACCACACCCATTTGGTCCCAAAGCAATTTGAAAGAAATTTTGATGGGGTTTTATTCTTTAGCCCTAGTGGTGTAAGAAGTTATTTTGAGTCAGGTAATTCCTCAAACTCAATTTTCTTTTGCATTGGAAAAACTACTGCCGAAGAGGCCAAAGAACATAATGACCAAATTAATATTGCCAATAAACCAACCACAGAAAATGTGTTGGTACAGGCCATAAAAGAACTGTCATTCCGCACTTGATGCGGAATCCAATAAATCAATAAAAAGATTCCTGCTTCCGCAGGAATGACAAATGAAAGTTTATGATCAAAAACGACCTATTTCTTAGAGCACTTAAAGGGGAAACTGTTGAAAGACCACCCGTTTGGATGATGCGACAAGCAGGACGGTACTTGCCTGAATTCATGGCACTAAAAGAAAAATATGATTTCTTTACCCGTTGCCAAACACCAGAATTGGCCTCTGAGATTACGGTACAGCCCATTCGTAGATACGGAATGGATGCCGCTATTCTGTTCAGTGACATCTTGGTGATTCCCCAAGCTATGAGTATTGAGGTTCAAATGAAACCCAATTTTGGCCCCTATCTTCCCAATCCTATTCGAACCGAAAAGGATTTAGATAATGTTATCGTACCAAAAGTTGAAGAGGCATTGGATTATGTAATGCAGGCCATTACCATGACCAAGGAAAAATTGAGCGACGAAATTCCTTTGATTGGTTTTGCTGGCTCTCCGTGGACCATTCTGTGCTATTGTGTAGAAGGACAAGGCAGCAAAAGCTTCGATAAAGCCAGAGGCTTTTGTTTTACAAAACCAGAGCTCGCACATGAATTGCTTCAAAAAATTACCGATACCACAATTGCCTATCTAAAAGCAAAAGTAAAGACCGGCGTAAATGCAGTTCAAGTATTTGACTCTTGGGGCGGAATGCTTTCCCCAACCGATTATCAAATTTTTTCCTGGCCCTACATCCAGCAAATTGTGGATGCGCTTAAAGATGAGGCTCCTGTAATTGTATTCGGAAAAGGATGCTGGTTCGCCCTAAAGGAAATGGCCGAATCGGGAGCGTCAGCCGTTGGGGTGGATTGGACCTGTTCCCCAAAAAATGCACGATACCTAACCGGAGGGAAGATTACCTTACAAGGAAATTTCGACCCAGCACGTCTTCTTTCCCCACCCTCAGAAATCAAGAAAATGGTCACTCAAATGATTCGGGAATTCGGAAAGGATAGGTATATAGCCAACTTAGGGCATGGTATTTTACCGAACATTCCCTTGGAAAATGCCAAGGCTTTTATCGACGCCGTTAAGGAATTTGAAGCGTGAAGTTGATTGCTGTCTTAAAGCAAATCGGTTTAAAAAAGTTAGGTAGGCTTTTTGTCTTGGGGCTTAAGAATATTCCTTATGTTATCCCAACATTTTTGGCTACTAAAGACTGTATTAGATTATCGACAAGGTTTTATGATCAACAACATTATGAGAATGGACCTGCTAATGCCTTTAGGCATGCGCTGTGGAATTACCTTATTGCGAAAAGATGCTTTTCTTGGTGGAAAAGTGAGACTAAGGTGGTGGAATGGGCCAAAAACATTACGGATTGGCATGAGGAAGCATTCCCCAACAAGTCCTTGGCCAAAAAAATGGACCTTCACAACAACAGAGTGGGAAGAATAGTATATCGCAATCACAAGGACCAAGACCAAGATGAAGTGGTCCAATTGCTCAGAAAAATGACCCATGATTCAGTCAAGATTAATCTGAAGACAGAATTAGGTCCGCTCGAAAAACAATTAGTGCACATAATTGAAACAAAATGAAAGACCAGTTTTACGCTTATATCCAAAATCTACAGGACACCATTACCTCAAGCCTTGAAAAAATCGACGGAAAGGCCCAATTTCAAGAAGATATTTGGAAACGACCAGAGGGAGGAGGTGGAAGAACCCGTGTTATTGAAAATGGAAACGTTTTTGAAAAAGGCGGGGTAAACATTTCCGCGGTTCATGGAGAACTTCCCGAAAGCATGCAGAAATATTTTGGGGTTGAAGATGCCGATTTTTTTGCATGTGGATTAAGTCTGGTAATTCATCCAAAAAGTCCCATGTTACCCACGGTTCATGCCAACTGGCGTTACTTTGAAATGTATAATAAGGAAGGAGAAATTGTCGACCAATGGTTTGGAGGCGGACAGGATCTTACCCCATATTATCTGTTCGAGGAGGATGCCCGACATTTCCATTCGGTTTGCAAACAGGCTTGTGATGTGCACAACCCTGATTTTTATGCCAACTACAAAAAACGTTGCGATGAATATTTTTGGAACGCCCACCGTAATGAAGCAAGAGGTGTAGGCGGTTTGTTTTTTGATTATTGTAAGGCAAGCGATTTCATGCAGATGGAAGATTGGTACAACTTTGTGACCGAAGTCGGGGATAGCTTTCTGGAAGCCTATGTCCCTATCGTTGAAAAAAGGAAGGGATTACCCTATTCGCAGAAAAATCGTGATTGGCAGGAAATACGGCGTGGAAGATACGTAGAGTTTAACTTGGTTCACGATAAAGGAACCCTGTTTGGTCTTCGCACCAACGGTCGTATTGAAAGCATCTTGATGAGCTTGCCGCCCCATGTACAGTGGCAGTATGACCATCATCCTGAAAAAGGAAGTGAGGAAGAAAAACTAATTCAAGTTTTGGAAAAGCCTATTGAATGGGTTTAAAGTTTCAATTTTTAGTAGTTGGATTTTTGCTGAACCTGCTAGGTTTTGGGCAGAAAGACTCAATCCCTACACAAGAATATATTGAAACATTTCCTGATAAATTTACGGTGCGCGTCGGCCTTTTAAATACTTCCAACAGTTTTGTTTTCACCGATACCAATACCGCAAATAGAGTAGAACTAGAACCCAACAAGAAGACCTATCTCGGTGTTTCTTTTTTATTTCGCTCCTTAGAATTGGACCTTGGTTTCTCCCCAGATTTTATTTCAAATAATACCGACAATGAAGGTTCCAGACTGTTTACGCTCAACTTCAGGATGTTCTGGAACCAATGGATGCAAACTTTGGATTTTTATAGTCAAAAAGGTTTTTTTGTCAATACCGATTTGGGCAATGAACAATTTCCCAGTATCCGTACTTTAAAGGTTGGCGGAACCACCGCTTATATTTTTAACCAAAAGTTTTCGTTCAGGGCAGTAGGTTTTCAAAACGAATGGCAGAAAAAGAGTGCGGGCAGTTTCATCCCTCGCTTCACCTTTTACTACACACGCTACGGATTACAGGGGACCGACTTTGACGATGATGTCAATTCATATGACATTGCGATTGGTCCAGGGTATCATTATAACCTGGTTATCGATGAAAATTACCTATTTGGTGTAGGATCTACCGCTGGAGCAGGTATCAATATTACAAGTTCCCCAACGGAAACCACAACTTCCGCTTTGTACGAGTTAATTTTAAGAGGAAACGTAGGCTATAATTCCGAAAGGTTCTATTCTGGAATAAATGCCAATATTATTTTTCTAGAGCACAACGAGAACAGACAAACCCGGTTAGACGATAGGATATCTTTTCTAGAGTTCTATGTGGGTTATCGATTCAACGCCCCTAAAAAATGGATAAAAGCCAGCTGAAGGATTTAATCGTACTTTTGGTTTTAATTGAAGAAATGAAGCAAAAAATCTACCAAATCGATGCGTTCGCATCCGAAGTATTCAAAGGAAATCCAGCAGCGGTCTGCATACTGGATTCTTGGCTTGATGACGAAATCATGCAAAAAATCGCCCAGGAAAATAACCTGGCGGAAACCGCCTATGCGGTCAAGGACGGTAATCAATATGCACTACGATGGTTTACTCCTGAAATAGAGGTCGATTTATGTGGACATGCCACCCTGGCAACTGCGTATGTTTTATTCAACTATTACGGACACAAAGAAAATACCATTCGGTTTTATTCTCCCAGAAGCGGTGAATTGATTGTGAATCAGTCAGATGGAGGTATATTATCCTTGGATTTTCCGGCAGATGATTTTCATGCCACCGAGGTAGTTGAAGAAATCAATGTGGCTATTGGGAGTGTACCTTTAGAAACCTACAGGGGCAAAACTGACTATATGTTGGTCTACCGTTCCCAACAGGATATAGAAAAAATCACACCCAATTTCTTTTTGTTGGATAAAATTGACTGCCGTGGGGTTATCGTAACCGCCCCTGGGGAAGAGGTGGATTTTGTCTCACGTTTTTTTGCCCCTCAATGCGCCATTCCGGAAGATCCCGTAACGGGTTCAGCTCATACAACAATGACTCCCTACTGGTCTAAAAAATTGGGCAAGACCAAACTTACGGCAAAACAGATTTCCGATAGAGGGGGCGATCTCTTGTGTGAACATTTTGGAGAACGGGTCAAAATATCCGGGAAGGCTGTTCCCTATTTAATTGGTGAAATTGATATTTAGTTGAAAGCAGAAAGTATTAAGTCCCAAGTTATGTTATGGTCAACTATAGAAATTACAAAGTATGGCAGCGTTCTCATGATTTAGTTTTGGAAATCTATCGGGTTACTGAGAATTATCCTGAATCGGAACAGTTTGGATTAGTTTCTCAAATGAGGAGAGCTAGCATTTCTGTGCCTACCAATATTGCTGAAGGTTGTGGAAGGGAAACCCAAAAAGAATTGGTTAGATTTTTATACATCTCTTCCGGTTCAGCCCATGAATTGGATTATTTAGTATTAATTTCACAAGAATTGGGATTTCTGGCGACATCAAAATCCGAAATATTGCTAAAAGAAATCGATGAGATTAAAAAAATGCTTGCGGCACTGATAATGGCAATCAAAAAAACACTTTAAGCTCGTCACTAAAAACTTAAAACTATGTTCCCACTAATAAGAAATAGAAGATTGCGCGCCACAGAATCCATCAGAAGATTGGTTCGGGAAACAGTGATTACACCAGACGATTTTTTGGTGCCGCTTTTTGTTGTGGAAGGAAAAGGGATTAAGGAAGAGATTCCTTCCATGCCCAACTACTGTCGAATGAGTTTAGATCATCTTGAAATAGAGGTTAAGGAACTTTGGCAAATGGGGCTTTGTGCCGTGTTGTTGTTCGTAAAAGTACCTGATGACTTGAAGGATAATAAAGGTACGGAAGCTTTAAATCCCGATGGTTTGATGCAACGAGCCATAAAAACTGTGAAAAATGCCTGTCCCGAAATGTTGGTCATGACCGATGTGGCCCTAGACCCCTTTTCATCCTATGGTCATGACGGTATAGTAACGGAAGGACAGATTTTGAATGATGAAACTTCAGAAGTTCTGGCCGAAATGAGTATTTCCCATGCAAAAGCAGGGGCAGATTTTGTTGCGCCCAGTGATATGATGGATGGTCGAATCCTAACCATTCGAGAAGCCTTGGAAGATGAAGGTTTTCAAAACACTGGAATCATGAGCTATTCTGCCAAATATGCCAGTGCCTACTACGGTCCCTTCAGGGATGCCCTGGATTCAGCCCCAGTCGATATTGAAAATGTCCCCAAGGACAAAAAGACCTATCAAATGGACCCGGCCAACCGGTTCGAGGCCATTCGCGAAACCCAAATGGATGTTGATGAAGGTGCCGACATTGTAATGGTAAAACCAGGTTTACCTTATTTGGATATTGTCCGTGAAATAAAAAATGAAGTTGATGTGCCCGTTGCAGTATATCAGGTTTCAGGCGAATATGCTATGCTCAAAGCGGCTGCAGAAAAAGGATGGCTTAACCATGATACCGTGATGATGGAGCAACTTTTGGCTATCAAAAGAGCAGGGGCCAATATCATTGCCAGCTATTTTGCCAAAGATGTGGCTAGACTATTAGGTTGATTCATAAAAAATATCCCTACTTTTAAATCAATCTAAAAGCCAATGGGACTTCTCCTTTTTTACGCATTTATCTCTATTTTCTTCTCGTTTCTGTGCTCCATTTTGGAAGCGGTTCTCTTAAGTATTACACCCACCTTTATCAATGTAAAAAAACAAGAGGGCAAAGAATACGCAGCTCAATTGGAATCCCTAAAAAAGGATGTTGACAAGCCTTTGATTGCTATTCTCACGCTCAATACCGTAGCCCATACCGTGGGCGCAATTCTAGTGGGAGTTCAAGCCAAGGTGACCTATGTTGAGCTCTATGGAACACAGACTAGAACGCTTTTTGGGTTGAAATTTACCGAGGATTTAATGGTCGGTGTCGTTTCTACCATAATGACCATACTGATTTTGGTCGCTTCAGAAATCATACCAAAGACCATTGGGGCCACCTACTGGAAGCAATTGGCCAATTTCACGGCCAAAGCCCTGAACATTATGGTCTTTATTCTTAAATGGACCGGACTACTATGGCTATTACAACTTTTTACCCGTCTAATTGGAAAAAAGGGGCATCATGGAAGTGTATTGAGTCGTGAGGATTTTACGGCAATGACCGAAATCGCCCACGAGGAAGGGGTTTTTCAAGAATCTGAATCCAAGGTCATTAAAAACCTATTGAAGTTTGATGAGATTCTGGCCAAAGATGTAATGACGCCCAGAACCGTAATGAAAATTGCCTCAGAGGAAACCACCATTCAATCCTTCTTTGAGGAAAACCGCCCATTACGCTTTTCAAGGATACCACTTTACAAAGAACGTATGGACAATATCACAGGTTTCTTTTTAAAGGATGAACTGTTGGAGGCCATCATCAACAAAAAAGGCAAAGAACCTCTCAATACCATAAAACGGGAAATTTTGGTGACCAATCGAAATAAGCCCATACCTGAGCTTCTTGAAAAATTCGTGAAGCAAAGAGACCATATTACCTTGGTGGTTGATGAATATGGTTCGGTCAGCGGTTTGGTTACCATGGAAGATGTCATTGAAACCTTACTTGGATTGGAAATTATGGATGAAAGTGACAATGTGGAGGACCTTCAAGTACTGGCTCGAAAGAATTGGGAAGCCCGTGCCAAGCGTTTAGGGATTATTGAAGAAGAAAGTGAACTGGAGTAATGGATATTGCTTATTTACAGACCCCTATCGGAACAGCAGAGTTTTCGGGAGATGAAAATGGTCTGGCCAAAATTAAGGTATTGGATGAAAATATACCAAACGGCACGGTTCCTGAATCCTTGGAAGAAGCCGTAACTCAGTTTAAGGAGTATTTCGAGGGTAAGCGTAAAAATTTTGACTTAAAACTAAATCCTTCCGGGACCGAATTCCAGAAAAGGGTTTGGGATGAACTTCAAAAAATTCCCTACGGGAAAACGATTTCTTATTTAGAGCTTTCCAAGAAATTGGGTGACGTTAAAGCTATTCGAGCCGTCGCTGGTGCCAATGGAAAAAATCCCCTTTGGATCGTGCTGCCCTGTCATCGTGTTATCGGAAGTAATGGTGAACTTACAGGATACGCGGGTGGCCTGCATCGAAAAAAATGGCTTTTGGAACATGAAAGCCCTTCACCTCAACAGTCCCTGTTTTAGTTTCGAACAAAATAGGTAGGAAAAAAAGGAAAAGTTATATTTTCCAACAAATCACCATTTGAAGATGCCGTAATCACTCCACCCAAAACTTCATCCCCACTAGAGCCATATCCTATCAAAAAGACATCCTGCGTAGCATCATAGACCTGAGTAGTAAGTATGATGCCAAAACCCATCTCTTCTTCCACATCATCCACAAGACTTGAAATATCTATCAGCTTTAATTCTTGGGTAACCAAATCGTAAATAGCCGGCCCCGAAACAAAACGGGAAGGTTGTGGGTAAATGAAATTGAAATAAAGGCGATCTTCAATTACAAACGCATCATTAACAGGACCCGCCGGAAAGCCAAAATCCCGTTCAAGTGATGTTTCTTCCAAAAAAGAAAAACTTTGGGCATCATAGAACTCAATAACGGGAGTTGGCAATCCCCTTAAAAGGGCCAATTCTCCATTTTGGGTAATCAAAAAACCAAAAGGACGTGTATTGGAGGTAAGCTGAGGCCCCAGTGCTTTTGAATCAATATCATAATAGGTCAACTTATAAGCCCCCGAATTATCCTTATAGGATATATAGACCCGGCCTTCATAAAGCAATGGCTGATAGGTAGTATCGACATTAAAATCGATTTGGATATCCTGACTAGTTGAATTGGTCAGATCAAAATCTTGAAGACCTAGATTACGACTACCATTAGGACCATAGTATCCGAAAAAAACGTTTTCTTGATTATCTATTCCCCAAGAGACCGAACGCTCGGCGGTATTCAGGTAAAAATCTTCAAAAATCTCTGCAACTCCTGTTTCGACATTCTTGATTGCCAATGAAAAGAAGCCTTGGGAAAAGGAATAGAATGAAAGTGTGTTTCCGCGTTGTCGTAAAGTCAGATAATCAGAAGGAACCAGCAATTCTTGGGTAAGGTCAGAAGTAATTGGTTGGGTATTTCCATCGTAAGAGAGTTGGTATACCTTGTTCGGGTCTTCCCCTATTACAGTAAAACTTGCATTTGATAGTTCTTGGGTAATTTCTAAACCTTCATCATCATTGGCACAACCCAATAACCCTAGCACCAAGGCTAAACCTAACCAATTTTTCAATTTCATAGCTTTTCGTCAACTACAAGATACGATTTATTGATTCATAGGTCGCATATATCGGTCAAATTAGTATTTTCCGTCATGATCAAAAAGGTGCTTTTAGAAAATATCTTGTTCATTGATATCGAGACTGTTCCGCAAAAGAAGGAATTTCAAGAACTGGAGGAACAAAGTCAGATACTTTGGGAGCAAAAGTCAGAATACCAGCGGAAAAATGAGATTTCCGCAGAGGATTTTTACGAACGAGCTGGAATTTGGGCCGAATTTGGTAAAATCATCTGCATTTCCGTAGGCTATTTCAACATAAAGGGCGAACTGCGAAATTTTAGGGTAACCTCATTTACCGGGGACGAGGTTGTCTTGCTTAAGGAATTTAAATCGTTATTGATAGAGCATTTTAGCCAACCGAAACATTTACTTTGCGCGCATAATGGCAAAGAGTTCGATTTTCCCTACATCGCAAGAAGAATGGTAATCAACGGTATTAGCTTACCTTACAAGCTCGAACTATTCGGGAAAAAACCTTGGGAAGTACCCCATTTGGACACCATGGAATTATGGAAATTCGGTGATTACAAACATTACACCTCTTTGAAACTTCTTTCCCATGTGCTGGGGATACCCTCACCCAAAGAAGATATGGACGGCAGTATGGTCAAGGATGTATTCTATGAAAATGGCGACATCGACCGCATTGTCACCTATTGTGAGCTAGATGTAGTGACTACGGCCCAAGTGTTTCTACGCTTAAGAAATGAAGACCTATTGTCTGAGGACAATATCAAAAAAATATAAAAGGAAGTTCCGTGCAGAGGATGACCTTTCAAAATGATAGTGCTCCTCAGAAACGACACCCCCAGATTTTGCCTTTCTTATCAAACCTTTTAGTTTTTATAGAATTTTTTGCTTTGGATGCCGGTATAATCCTGAACGACCAATACATACATTCCTGAGGATAGGTCGGAAACATTGATTTCCTCAGATGCATTACCCTGCTTGGCTATAATACCAGAGCTTGTTACCACAGAATAAATGGCATCAGCGGATAGGTCCGCCTCAATATTAATATAGCTGACAGCTGGATTGGGATACACGTTAATCTGTAAGGGTTCATCAAAGGAAAATGCCTCATATTCCACGATTTCCGTATTTGGGCCATTGAACAAAAACTGCAATTCTTCAGAAAATTCGGAAACGGCATTCTCCGTGCAAATGGACCGAACACGAACCTGATACTCTGTGTTCATTAAAAGATTTTCCATAACCAGAGTACTTTCCGCAACAAATTTTCTTGCCCAACTGTCATCCTCCAAAGTCTTGTATTGCACTTCAAAAAGTGTGTCTTCTTTCTCTGTCCACGAAATGGTGCCAGTTTCATCATCAAAAGAAATCAGTTCAAGGTCCTGTGGAGTTTCTGTACTACAATTTGAGGCCCTTACGCCACTAACCACTAAGGAAACTTCTTGAAATCCATACTTCAGTTCTCCCTTATGGCTGATGACCAAAGTATACTTGCCCTTGGCTTTACTTATTTCAATACGTTCAAAAGGGTCTACCGAGTTATCGCCCTTTTTTGCAACATCATTTGCTCTTAAAGGATTCAATTTCCAAGGAAAGTATTCCTCGCCATCCTTATAAATTCTAATATCCAAATCGTTGGTCAAAGCGCTAACGGGATTATTTAATTCCCCCCTGTTGATGTATTCCCCCTCTGG
>NZ_JANQIH010000311.1 GCF_028282265.1 Allomuricauda sp. | reverse complement strand
ATCATTTACAACCTTTGTTCGGCACTTGCCATTTTTTATCAAATGAACTTGATTTGTACAATCAATGAACATGAAAGTAGCCATACATCTGATAAACAAAAAGGCATACTCCTGCTAAGACTAGATACCAATTGACGGCTTTATAAAAAGCCGGGAACTGTTTATGCTTCCGCGAAAGCGTGATTACAAAAACAATAGGAATCAATGCTAGCACTTGTCCTACTTCCACACCTAGATTAAAGCACAGAATTTTTGCCAGAAGTTGTTCCTGTCCCATATCAAAAGACTGCAATCGGGTGGAAAGTCCAAAGCCGTGAATCAAACCAAAAAGACCTACCATTAACAGTAAATTGGGCGATTTTACCTTCAATTTTTCAAAACCACCCAAATTCTCGAACCCCTTGTATAAAACACTTAGGGCTATGACCGCATCTACTAAATGTTCATCTGCCGTAATCCCAGCGTAGGTCGCACCTATTAAGGTGATACAATGCCCTATGGTAAAAACGGTGATGAACTTTAAGATGTCTATAAAACTGTTCAGGTAGAAGATGACTCCAGTCAGAAAGAGCAAATGGTCATACCCAGTTAACATATGCGTTGCACCAACCTGAATATAAGCCCACAAACCTCCATTGCGCAAAAGCTCCTGATCGGCACCGGTTACATCATGGGCAAATCCCAAAAGAGGAAAGAGTAATACAAATAGGAAAAGTCCTGATCTTAGATTTATGTGCTTCATTAATTCTTTCTTCTAAATACCAAGAATAGAACTCCTATAAGGAGCACGCTACCCAATACAAAAACCCATGTCGGAATATGCCCCTCGTGGTCATGATGATGATCGTGCGTATGTGTACTAGCATCATGCTTGTGGCTCACCTCAAATGTAAGTGTTGCCCATTTGGACCGATGCGTTAATTCATCACTATCGGCAACATCAACCATGTGAATGGTGCGTATATAGTAGATACCATCTTCTGGTAGATTCACTGAGACTATTCCCTGATCGTTGGTGCGTAGCTGTTGACCATCGGTATGGGTATGTCCCTTCTCTGATTTTGAATTATGAGAATGGCTGTGCTCACCGTCACCATGTTCATGCCCATGTGAATGTGTCGTTCCATCATGATCATGCTCGTGATCACTGTGTGCATGAGCGTGACTGCCTTTGATATGATTGGCATACACCAGTTGGTTGGCAAGCGGCTCACCATCTAACAATAATTCTAGTTCTAATGTGTCGCCACTATATTTTTCATAAGGGTTTGTTTGTGGAACAAACTCGATGGGATAGCCCAACACGGTGCTCCAGTCGTTTGTCTTAACATCACCAACCTGATAGATGCCTTTTACATGTTTTTCATAACTCTCCACGGCATCTTGATCCAGTAAGTCGTTATCGGTACGGTATTTGAGAAAATCGAGAACCCCATCGTGTTCAAGGTACTCGTTAAATTTATCGGCGGTTTGCTCTAAGTTTCTGGCTTTGGTAGAAATCCCTACTACATAGGTTCCTGCTTCACCCGGATTAAATGTAAGTTGTGTTATGGTGCTGTCTTGGTCTTTCCATTGACCTGGGGCGATAGTTACCCTTTTACCTTGAGCAACAATAGAGGCGTCCAGGATACGATCTCGGGTGATGATATTTTCGCTATTTTCAAAAGTTCCATTGTAGAGGCTTAAGGTTGCAGGTTGATCAGGTTGAAGGAAATACGTTTCCATTTTTATATACAGATTGTGACTGCATAATAGTATTAAGGCCAGAATCAGGTATAAGGGTCTAAAAAGTTTGTTTATGATTTTCTTGGTGAGAACTTTTGTAGTTAGATTCATATTTAATTGGTGATGGTTCAGTTTTAATTATTCCGTCCAACGGTCCTGCCCTTTTAAAGGAAATTGTTTGGAATAAGAGGAATTGCCTTCTGCTTCCACCTGCTTCATGTTTTGCACGTTTGTTTAAATATACAGCAAGCCAAAATGTCGATACGTCAAGTAATCGTTAATTTTAATCGCATAAAACTAAGGATAACCACCAATGTCAGACAATGAACTTTTGTTAAAAATTCAAAGTCTAGCACCATGATGTATTTTGATATTCTATGGCCCAAATGCATTTCTCAAACTTGGGATGAGGTCGGAGAAGAGAATCTTAAAGGTTTAGCTCTAAATCTCCTGAATCCAAGTCTACGTGGCAGCAGTCCGTACTTACCGTATAATCACCACTTACTACTTCTTGATTATTTATGAATCCTTTGAATTGAATTTGCCTTACTTGATTAAGGTCTAGAATTCCATCTTGAGTCAAGGGGTAAAGCCCAGTTTCCTGCGCATTGGTAAACTCACTGTCGGAAAGCCTGATAGTCATATCATCTCCACTGTCCAAGTCGGTAACCGTAAAAGAATCCAAGGCTACAGGATTTTGATTCTGGTCTGTAACCGACACATTTATTCGTATAAATATAGCCGTACAAATAGTTTCCGCACATTGGGCGTTGATCTCATCATTGGCATCATCATCCGCGTTGCATGAAGTTTGCCAAAGTGATAACAGAAGAGAAATAGCTATCAGAAAGAGTTTGTTGTTATTGATCATGTTTTTTGATTTTCTTTCTAGACGTCAAAAAAAGGGGAAGGTTGTGTTAAGGAGACGCTAAACATAGTTTTCCACCTACAACGAGCCTACCTGTTGATGATCATTGGTTCTCTTTAGGCTAACAGAATCCCATCAAAACAAGCCCAGCTAACCGGAGTTAGCCATTTTTGTCATTGCTGACGGGCATTGAGATTAGTCAATTGAATTTATTGATGGGTCGGCATTGGTGATGTCGACTGCATTTTTCCAGGTTCCATCAGCTTGCTTTTTCCAAATCTCAACTCCTTTGTTGAATATTGTCCTCGTATTGCCCAAAGTGTCAATAGGCATGGTCATGTAATTTTTGACAATAACGTATCCTAAGTCTCCACTTTTTGAAACATAGGCTTCCTGAGGATTCCAGGTAATCTCAAAGCCAGGGATTTTCATCGAACGCTCTACCATGGCACTGAGAGAATCTATCCCCACTATCGATGCTTCATTTGGAGACATAAGAATGGCATCATCGGCCCAATAGGACAACACTTCTTCAACATTCTTGTCCTTTGCAGATTTGGCCCACGCTTTTGAGAGCTCCATAAGTTTGTCGGCTTCAGCCTGTTGATTTATTGCGGTTTCTGTACAGGCATTTAGGGTTAGTAGCACTAGTCCAGCTAGTAAAAGACGATAGTTTTTCATAATGTTTGATTTTGGTTTATTGTTCAATGCATGCCGACGGGCTGTGCACAATTAGTTCCTATCTCTGACGAACAAACAGGGGTAGTGAGAGGGAACCATAAAAAAGAGCTTGCTCGCTTAGCTTTAAAGATAATTGATTTTGAGAGTTTTCAAGTGAAAATTACTTCCGCGATTAATAATGCACGATTTCGGCAACAGCTTTTATAATCGCCCTTTGGTATCAAAGTATTCGATTTTTTGTCGAATTTGGTATTACTCCTCTACGATTTTCACTCGCCAACTTTTAATAAGCAGCCAGAACATAAATACTAACTCTCCGAAATAGGTAATCATTAAATAATCCATTTCAAAAGATGGGAAAAAGAAAGACCTTAGGGTTTCTACGAAATAACCTAACCCGGCTATGATTAGAACAACGCCAAAAATTTTAGGTACATAAACGGCCTTATAGACCAAAACTCCCAATAACATCAGGTATATGCTAAAAAAGGTAAAAGCAAAGCTCCATTGAATGTTGAAGTTTTTAATGGCAAGTAAAACTTTAGAATAGAGCGAATCGTTAAACGCGCCAAGGTAATCTGAGTTTAGGGTCAGGTTGAGCACACTTACCAAGTTTAATAGAGCGGCTAGGGTAATTATCGCAAAAGCAATTCGGAATAGGGCAACGAGAAGAGAAAAATCCTTGTTTGTTGGTTTAAGAAATATGTACAAGGACCAAGCGACTACCAAATCACAAATTAAGGTAATCACATGCAGAAATATTCCTATGGTGAACAACTTGCGATTTTCGGTTATGTTATTGAAGGTAATCTCGGCATTGTTATAATCAATTAGTTCAGGAAAAATCACAAATTCGGCTATGGGTACGGTAAGTACCATGATAAAAATTCCAATTCCAGAGATTAATCCTGCCTTTTGAATTTGACTGTTCATAAGTCAATTTTTAAATACACCTTATACCATAAAGGACGAAAAAAAGTTTAAGAAGGTTGCCTCAAATAATCAAGAATTGGGGACCGGTTAAATTATTGTTGTACGTTTTTTTAATCCTTTTTTCGCACTTTCATTCCATTCGTACCTTCTACATTTCTAAAACTACAAAATATTGTTACTTGTAGTTTTCAGTTTTCTATTTCAAGAAAATTCCAAATTTCATTGAATATAAATTTCAACTCTTTTGAAGAGAAATCACCATGCTTTTTGCCTTCAATCTTTACTAATTTATTTTTTATCCCATGGGATTCCAATTCGTTATGAAGTGAAATTGCCTGTTCAATTTCCACGTTTTCATCTTTATCTCCATGTATGCTTAGTATCGGTACTTTTATGTTTGACGCAATATGGTTTAAAGGAGAAGTAAAGTCCAAATACTGTTTTGTGTCCCCTTTCCATTTGTCCAATATCATTTTTTCGTAAGAAGCATCATCCCAAAATTTAATCGCACTCTCCATATGGGTGATTCCATACCAGTTGATGATCCCTTGAATTTCACTTTTTCTTTTTTGAACAGGAACATCACCCAAATTGGTTTTGTTGACCAATCCCGCTAAAAGTGCCAAATGTCCTCCCGCCGATTCTCCAGACAAATAAATTTGGTCTGTGTCAAATTTGTAGGTTAAAGCATTGTCGTAAACCCAATTAATAGCATCTATACAGTCATTCAAACTCCCAATTAAATCAGTTTCTTGCAACATTCTATAATCGACATTTACAACAGCCCAATCTTTTTGAAGATAGGGTAATAGCCCCAAAAACCTTGATGTTCTATCACCGCTTATCCAACCACCGCCATGAAAATAAATTAGGGTAGGTCGTTTCTGTTCGGTTAGACTTTCCCATGGCTCTTTTCCCAGTTTTATGGCGGGGTAATAAACATCTAATTGTATTTCTAGCGAATCTATTTTCTTGTAGGTAATATTTGATGCTACAGAAATATTCTCGATGATTTGATAATTACGCTCCATGGCTTCATTGTCCATACATGATGAATGCAACACGGTTAAAAGTATGATATAAATGTAATTCTTCAGCTTAGTTTTTCGTTTTCCTGTCATCGGTTGTTTTAAAATAAAATAGTTCAGGATCCCCTTCATCCAACCCGGTTATTTTACCCGCAAAAGAAAAACCAACTTTCTTTAACGCTTTTTGCATTTGAGTATTGGAGCTATTGGTTGAAGTAAACACCTTTTTTGTTTTACTTTGTTTGCAAATAAGGTCAATTGCTTGTCCACCTATTCCTTTACCTCTATATTTTTCGTCTACAATAATGAGTTCTATCCAGCCTTGGTCAAAAAAGCGATAATCAAATATGACAAAACCAACTGCTATGTTATCTGCCAAGATGATAAAACATTCCTTGTCGATTATTGCCTTTGTTATCTTTTCCTCCCTCTTTAATTCGATATGCTCAACTTTATCAAGTCGATAATCAAAGTCAACTACTAACGCTTTGTCTTTTATAGTTGCCTTTCTTAAACTAACGGTTTCCATATAGTTAATGCCTTATAAATGTCAAACTATAGACGCCTTTTATCATCTTATACCCTATAGACAATGCTGTTTTTGCTTTTACACAACGTTTTGGCTATTGTTTCGCGCCAACATTTATCTTCTGGACGAATCATAACCCTCGTAGCAACCAGTAATAACTACTGTACTATTTTTTTAACCGACCTTATTGCTGACCATGCGGCATTATGCACGCTTCCCCAATCATTTCCATTGGTATAGGCTGTCCCTGCAAAAAAGAGTTTGTTGTTTACAGATTTTCCAAGTGTTCTTACTCTTCGCCAATTTTCGTGGTCATACACATAAGCCCCATTGATAAAAGGTTCTTTGTTCCAATCTTGGGATGTATGATTGATATAGCTTGGTGATGCTTTACCCTTAAATATCCCATCAAGTTCTTTTAGCATATGGTCGATTAGCTCACCATTTGACAACTCTCTATACGGAAGTGTGCCCGAGCCAACAGTAAATAGGCCTAAAACATGTCGATTGGTACGTTGACCATAGGCTGCATCATAATATAACTTTTGCCCCGCTGTCCTTGGTTTAATGTTAAACCCGATAGCAGATGGATAAAACTTTTCCGAAAACTCTATGAACGCTTTAAAACCATCCCAAACCGTTACATTTTTTATTGCGTTCAATTTATCATTTGGTAGTTGTGGGGTAAACGAAATGGAATCATTCTGCAACATTTTTACAGGTACCGTTAAAATGATTTTGTCAGCTGCGAATTCCCCATTTTTAGTTTGTACCAAAACTTTTTCTCTAGAGTAATCCAAAGATTCAACAATCTCGTTAAATTCTATTTTATCCCTTACGGATGGGACGATGTATTGTTCAAAAAAATCGAACCACGAAGAGTTTACGAACTTTTGATCAATTGTAAGGCCTAAACTTTTCATTGAAACCTCATAACCTTCATACAATCCGTAATCTACTTTAGGGTCATACGGTTTTGTTTCAGTGGCAATCTCAATGGAAGGATTATTCACAATCTCATTAAAAACACCTCTTTTGGTATGCAACCATTCTGCTCCCAGAGGAATAGGGAAATCTACAAAATCCTTCGTCCTTTTCATTCTGCCCCCATATGTTGAAGAGGCTTCCAAAATTTGAAAATCAATACCTTGCTGACTCAACAAATGCCCTGCGGTTAACCCTGCTGCCCCTGCACCTATGATCAGCACATTTCCTTTAAAGTTGGTCATAGGATTATGATTGGTAGACCCATGGGAAGCCAAAATAGGTTGTAAAGGGATACTTATTCCCAATGCGCCACAAATCTTTATAAACTCTTCCCGTGTCATATTTTGTCTTATGATTGGCTACGGTTTTGTGTATGATTAGTTGCGGAAAATTACACGAGTCCAATTCCGCCCTAGCCAATAATTATCCATGTTGTAGGCTGCGTGCTTCTATTTTAAACGGCCGAAATACATCAAATCAACTATTTCACCGGCTGTTGTGACATAATCCATTCTAATGGTTCCCTCTAATTCAAAACCGCATTTTTTGGCCACACTTAGCGCAGCTTTGTTTGATTCATGCGTTCTAAGATAGATTTTTTTGAAATTGAAATTTTCGAAACAAAAATCTATAAGTAGATTAATGGCTTTGGTTGTTATTCCTTTCCCT
>NZ_JANQIH010000299.1 GCF_028282265.1 Allomuricauda sp. | reverse complement strand
TCTTTATTGCTTCATCAATCACGTCAATCTTCAACTTTTTAACGTAATCCAACCTTCTCCGGTTCAATATCAATTGCTTTATTTCAGGCCAAATGTATTCGTAGGGCGCTGTATCATTGATCTCCAAAATATTTGTGACCACCCCCAAATATACCTCCAACGAGTCCTCTATCTCAAAAAATTGTGATTTTTTTAAGTGATCTTCCTCATTGGCATAGGTCAATGGGGGAATCTCTTCCAAAACCCTTGATGAGCTTACCCAAATTGAGTCATTGAAATGCAGTTTTTTGAACTGTACCGCTATCGAATCCAAATATCTTTTATCTTCTTCATTCCATTCCTTCATACGTCGGGTTACCTCATCCTTATCTAAAAATTGAGTAGGCAAACCAACAAATCTTAATTGGACCAGTTTTTCGTTCAACTTGAAATTCTCTTTCTCTTTTTCATAAAAAGCTCGGAGTTGGTCTGTGGTGATTGAGGTATCCTGAGCCTGAAAAACCAGAGCTTCAAGATAGGCCCTCGTATATAGGTCTGTTCGATAATCGTCTACCAGTCTATCAAATTCCTGAAGTTTTTCTTCGGGAAGATTAACCTTTGATTTTGATAGCATCAACTGTTTGGACGCCCAATCATTGATGTAGTTCGACACAAAAATGGCACTATCTTGTGAAGACATGTCCTCGGTAATCAAGGAAGCTATGTCCTCCCTGTAGATATACACATCACCAACTCGGGCCAGTGGTTCCTTTTCACCGTCTTCTTTAAAAAGTGAATTGCAAGATGAGAGCAATCCTAAAAGCAATAAAAGAAGCGCTTTATTTTTTTGGAGCAAAAGCATTCCGCAAAAATAACAATTACGTAAAGTTGAACAAGTGGGTTTTATTATCATTAACAGTTTTCTCACCCAACCACAATTGCAATATTTTGGGTACTTTAGTACAAAACCTGCCAGAATGAAATACACCGCTTAAATGGAACGAATACTCGACCGAAAAATAAAATTGATTTGGGATTTCAGGGGTCCCAGTGCCGCAAGAACAGCAGAACATTATCAAAAGCACCTACAAGAATTTGTGGTTTTTGAGGAACTTAAATTCGACATCACAGGATATCAACATTTGAGTGACATCCACAGCATTGCTTTTCTAGTGGTTGCCGAGTTTGAGATGAAAGAGGTGAGGGACATTTTAAAACCGAATCGAGGTGAAATATATGAGGTAAGCCCTTAAACTCTTCATTCAAACACATTGGTCATGGCAAAAACCTCCTTTTCTCTTTTTCTTTCTCTTTGTTTGCTCGTCTCTTGCTCTGAGATTTCAAAAGAAAACCCAATAAGAGACGTGCTTTCCTCTGAAGACCTTAAAATAACAAGGGTGATGGAAAACGAGAACCAGCACCAGATACAAATTCTATATACACAGATTGATAGAAGAAATGATAGCGTGTTTTTCACTGACTTTGCCTTCAAGGTAGATGAAAACAATTACTTCTACCCAGCCAGTACCGTTAAGTTTCCCATTGCCGTGGCAGCACTGGAAAAACTCAACGAAATAGATTCCTTGAACATGGACACCCGATTTTACATCGAAGGAGATTCCGTCGAAACTACCTTCGGGAAAGCTATTTCTGAAATCTTCGCGGTATCGGACAATGCGGCCAACAATCGGTTAGTTGAGTTCTTAGGGCAGGATGATATAAACCAACGGATTGGTTCAAAAGGAGTTGGGCCGTTTCGAGTTGCCCATCGACTGTCAACTTCCGATGCCGATAATGTCACAACCAAACCTTTGGTAATCTACATCAATGATTCCACCACGGTGAGCAGCCAACCCATAATCAATACAACTCCCCAGCCATTGGATTTAGAGAACATTAAAAAAGGAAGAGGGTTTTATGCCGAGGATTCCCTACATCTGGAGCCTTTTGATTTTTCATTGAAGAATTATCACCCGATTGAAGCCCAGCACAATGTTCTGAAACGAATCATTTTTCCTAAAGCTTTTGCCCCAAATGAACGGTTTAAACTTAGTGAAGAACAATACCAAAGGTTATACACTTCAATGCATACGTTACCTTCCAAATTGGGATATGACCCGCAAGAGTTTTATGATAGTTATGTGAAGTTCTTCATGTTCGGTGATTCTACCGACCCTATGCCCGAGCATATCAAAATCTACAACAAGGTAGGTTATGCCTATGGAACCTTAACGGATTGTGCCTACATAAAAGACGAAAAAAACAATATTGATTTTATGATTACCGCTACCATTTTGGTAAACCAAGATGGCATTTTCAATGATGATGCCTACGAGTATGACGAAATCGGGATTCCGTTTTTGGCTCAATTGGGAAGAGAACTATATGAAATAGAGCTAAATAGGGAAAGATGAAAAAACTGGCTTTTGACGAATTCACCAAAAAAATTTACATAAAGGCTCCTTTGGAAAAATTATATTGGTGTTGGGCCACTTCTGAAGGAATATGTTCATGGTTTTTGAGAAAAGCGGAATACCAAAATGTGGAAGGTAAGGAACGAGAACCCTCAGAGAGAATTGAAAAAGGAGATCATTATGTTTGGGAATGGCACAATTGGAACGGGCAAGCCACGGGAGAGATTTTAGAAGCCAACGGGAAGGATAATCTAATTTTTACTTTTGAAGGCAACCATGTATCCATAACACTTGAAAACCATGGAAAAGCTATTCTTGTGGTTCTACGCCAATACAACATTCCGACCGATGATGAAAGCAAATTGAATGTGCACTACGGGTGCAGTAACGGCTGGACTTTTTGGTTGGCCAATCTGAAAGCTTATATCGAACATGGAATTCTACTTAACGAAACAGAATTCGACCTCACCAATATTCCCCTAGCCGGTTTTGAATTTGTCAATATGTAAAAAAGCACCGCAAAACGGTGCTTTTCAACATCAAAACAAACAACACTTGAACTAGTTGGGCATTACAACATCCTCAATAATATGGATCACTCCATTGGAGGCAACAACATCGGTTTTGGAAATTTTACTATAATTTCCATTGGCATCCGTCAAATAAATGCCACCATCCTTTTTCATAGCACTCAGTTTCCCTCCGTTCAAAGTCGTAAGTTCTGCTTTTCCATTTCCTTTTTCCAAAGCCGCAACTACATCAGAAGCCATAATTTTTCCTGAAACCACGTGATAGGTCAAAATCGCAGAAAGTTTTTCCTTGTTCTCTGGTTTTAAAAGGGAATTCAGGGTATTGGCATCAATTTTTGCAAATCCAGAATTAACAGGAGCAAAAACAGTGAAAGGTCCGTCTCCTTTCAGGGCACCTACCAGGTCAGCTGATTTCAATGCAGTTACCAACGTAGAAAAATCATCTACAGATACAGCAACATCTACGATGTCCTGTGCCTTTTGAGCATTGACCTGCGAATAAAAAAGTAAAAGTGCAAAAGTGGATAAGACAAAAATTATTTTTTTCATTTTTTTAGATTTAATTGTTAATGATTACATTTTCTGCGCGCTTTCAAGCTTATTTACACTCGGTTTGCACAAATGGATGAAGACAGCATTTTTTTATCATATCTTTAACAATATCAATGGAGACCAATTTTAGCGACAATAGATTGATAGAGCGTCTGCTGTCTGGCGATAAAAATGCGTTGTATCAGTTATATGATAAGTACTCCGGTGCGCTATACGGTGTTATTCTTCGGATGTGTCGAGATGAGGATAAAGCAAAAGACCTACTGCAGGAAACCTTCATAAAAATTTGGAAGAACATTGGCGCTTTTGACGCTTCCAAAGGTCGATTTTACACTTGGGCCTATCGAATAGCACGAAACACTACGTTAAATTCGTTCCGATCAAAAAATGAGCTCATCCAAACAGATGATATTAGTGTATATGATACTAAAACCGTTTCGGAAGACGCCCCAGATTATACTGAACTGAAAGGTTCGATAAAAAAGTTGGAGCCCCATCATCAAAGAGCAATTACCCTTGTCTACTATATGGGTTACACCCACCAGGAGGCGCATGAGGTCATGGGGGTGCCTTTGGGAACTTTTAAATCTTATGTTAGACAGGCTTTGAAACAGTTGCGAAAAACCTATTCCAATGAATTGGTATGGCTTTGGTTTATTTTTGAATTAATGGCATGATGGAAAAGAAAAGGATTTTGGAAGATGGATTACTAGAGCTTTATTTGACCGGAGAGCTCCCCATTGAATTGATGTCCGATGTGGAAAAGGCCTTGAAGGAGGACAAGGACCTTAAGGCTCAATTTGATGCATTGGAAGCAGATTTTGAGCGAATGGGCATGGAGCAAGCCATTATCCCTCCAAACGAAGTCAAGGAAAACCTAATAAACAGCTTGGAACAAACAGATAAGCGAAAAATCAATTGGCTTCCCCTATCGATTGCCGCCGGATTGGCCCTCATTTTTGCATTCAGCACATTTTTAATGTACAGCAGATGGCAGGATGCCGAGAACTATTTAAACAACCTGCAATCGCAAACAGCAGAGCTACAACGTCGTGTTGAAAATCTAGAATCGGATTATCAACTTACCTCAACCCGATTGGAAAGCATCAACAACGTGAATGTAGTACCCTTGGTTTTATATGGAAACCACAAGGCACCCAATGCCAAAGCCGTAGCTTATGTCAACCACAAAAGCAAGGTGGTTATCATCAATCCAAGAGGATTACCTGCTTTGCCCACTAATCGCACCTATCAGATGTGGAGTGATGTAGACGGGGAAATGATTAATATGGGTATACTTTCCACCGACCAAGAATTAATCACTTTGAAGTACATCGAAAACGCCGAATCACTCAACATTACCATCGAACCAGCAGGAGGCAATGACCATCCCACAGTAGAGGAACTAGTGTCCTACGTTACTTTATAATTCTTGGCAAGCATGTTTTTAAACATCTTGCAGTACTTGAGGCTCTATTTTCCAGTCGCTAGCTAGTAATACTTCATCAAAATTGATTCCTTCAATCGGCTTTAGCTCTCCTTTTTCAGGGTCCCACTCAATTCTCCTACCCAATTTCCAGGATAGACCTGCCATGTGGGCTGTAATGGCTTCATCAAATCCTTCTTGGATACCACAACTTACCTTGGTTCCATTTTTAATGGCACTCAACCATTCGCGCATGTGCAAAAAAGTAGAATCTACCCGAACCCCATCAATATAGGTCCACATCAGTCCTTTATCGGCAAAGTACTGTGATGTGGCAGAAGAAATGGCGTCTGGCACATTCGCAGCGGGATTGTATTGATAAATCGGTGTATGCGGGTACATTTTTTCCTCTTCCAACATAGGTGCATAACGGGTCGATGCTCCATCTGGCCATACCGTAAGCTTATTACCCAGTTCCATTGTGGCATCATGTCCCATTAAAATAGTAGGACGATTAAATCCATTACCCAAGGTAGCACTATAACAAAAGGTCATCCCCTGTTCTTTACCTTTGACTTGGCTACTACCTGTACTGAATCGTGGAAATTCCATATTTACCTGAAGAACATCGGGTACGTTTCGTCCGTCGTTGTGGGTATATATTCCTCCAGAAGCCATTATTGAATCAGGGATACCCATGTTGAGCACACAATTCAACCGGTCATAATCATGGGTCAACAAATCTCCGGACAATCCAGAACCATAGGCCCACCACTTTCTCCATCTAAAAAAGTGGTTTTTGTTGAAGGGTACTTGTGGAGCGCTTCCCAAGAACTGCTGCCAATCAATGGTTTGCGGATTGGCTTTTTCGTGAATATCATAGTTCCAGGCTCCGTTGTCATCGTTTCGGTTCGTATTGGTCTGAATCAACGAAACATGCCCCAAGGTTCCCTTTTCAACAATATCTCTTGCCGTTTTAAAACTTAGGGTTTGGCGATGTTGATGTCCCACTGACAAAACAGCTTCAGACTCTTCTGCCGCAGTTTGTAATTCATAGGTCTCCGCAATGGTATGGGTCATGGGTTTTTCCACATAGACATGTACATTGTTTTTCAAAGCTTCAATGGCCATCGGCGCATGCCAGTGGTCTGGTGTTGCTATGACAATAGCGTCCACTTCACCACTATGAATCATTTCTTGGTAGGTGGAATACCTTTTAATTTTGTTATCTGAAGTATTGAAAGAGTTCAATGCCCTCTCGGCCCTAACATCAAAAATATCACATACCCCTGCCAGTTTCACGTTCAATTTTTCTTGTCGTTCAAAATCTTCCAGAGCCCTGTTATTGGGATTTTCCTCCATTTCCATTTTTATCTCCTCATACCATTCCTTGGTAGCAAACCCTAAACTTCTGCATAATTGTTCCCCCCGAATTCCAAAACCAATGATTCCGACCCGCACAGGATCTCCCTCAATATTAGGAATTGATGGGGGTAATGAAGGGGTTATTCCCAGTTGATTCAATATTTCGGACCTTTCACCTCTTTTGTATGCCGAAGTTGCAGCTCCAGCCCACCAAACTACACCCAAAATAGGTAGTCCGCCCAGTCCTTTGAGCAAATCTCTTCTAGTCCATTTCATAGCTCTTGATTTTAGATGGTTTTCTTTTCATAAAATAATCCAGGCCAAAGAACTGCCCAGTGGGGTAGTTAAAAACAACAAGGCATGCAACCAGTTCGATTAGGTTTTTATTTACGAACCAATAACTACCCTCCACATTTACCTGGGCCAACCAAGGAAATGATGGATGGGCCAGATAATAAAGGGCCAATAAACCCATACCCACGATGGCTCCCTTTCTTTCAAAAATTCCCAGGGTAAATGTAATCCCAACCACAAGGAGTGCTGCAATGTTCAATGTATCGACCCATCCAATAACACTTTGTTGGGTGAGTACTGCGAATAACGGCTTCAGTGGTCCTTGGGAAGAAGCCAGATATCCGAATGAGGTCCAGTCTGGGTTGTATAATTTGATAACACCTTCATAGAGAAAATGCCAACCCACGAAAATCCGCAATAGGGCAATACTGATTTTTACCCCATTTTCATTTTTAGTTTTCATGGTCGCGTAGAATTAGTTGATTGTGAATTAATCAACAAAACTACGTCCATGGTCAATAAAGAACCATGATATTCGTCACCGTTTGACGACTTATGAATTACCCCAGAACAGGCACTCCGAACAGATCAAAATCGGCAGCTTCAGTAATTTTAATGTTGACAAAATCCCCGATTTTCACATAGTGCTTGGCAGCATCAATGAGCACCTCATTATCCACGTCTGGGGAATCGAATTCAGTCCTACCTACAAAGTAATTGCCCTCCTTACGGTCAATGATGCACCGAAATTCTTTGCCTATCTTTTCTTGGTTCAACTCCCATGAAATTTGTGCCTGAAGCTCCATGATTTCGTTGGCCCTTTGTTGTTTGACCTCTTCAGGGACATCATCAATCAAAGCGTAAGCATGGGTATTTTCTTCGTGACT
>NZ_JANQIH010000275.1 GCF_028282265.1 Allomuricauda sp. | reverse complement strand
CCTATCATCGACAATACGACCTCGCGATTGCGAATTTTAAGGATGCGCTCAATGCTAATTCTTCCTCCAGAACAATTTTGCTTTTGGGAAAAGCTTATGTGGCAAATGGGGAGTTCGCAAATGCCGAAACAGAGTTGGTGAAGTTGGTAGAAGTTAGAGACCTTGTGCCTTTTCAGCGGGTGGAGCTCTACGAGGCCTTGGGAGATTCTTACAAGGGCAAAGGCGATCATAACAAAGCAGTCGATTTTTATCGGGAAGGATTGACCATAGCTGAAAAAAATCAAATATCTCCGAAGATCATCGACCTGAACTCTAAAATAGGGGAGAGCTTTTCGCAACAAAACAGAACTATGGAGGCCGAGGGGTTCTTTAACAACTCGCTCAGCCTTTCCAAAAAGGTGGCACCTGAACGCGTCGTTCAAGAAAACGAAAAGGTGGCTGACTTTTACAATGAGGGAAGACGGTACGATGAGGAAATCCAGCTTCGCAAGCAAAGCTTGAACGAATTGGCCCAATTGCCCAGAGCGACATCTTCAAAAGGCGAGGATAATTTGGACGATCAAGATTCCATTACTGCCCAACGCATTAACTATAAAATTGCGAATGCCTATATCGCACAGGACAAGTTTGACGAGGCCATTCCCTATTTGCAGCGAAGTATTGTAGAGGCTGATAGTGAAAACGATTTGGTGGTTCAAAAAGATGCAACCAGAAAACTCTCGGAGGTTTATCGATATAAAGGAGATTTTTCAAAAGCGCTTGAATCCTATCAGGAGTATGTTGCTGTAGTGGATAGTCTTTACATTAGAAAGGAACAAGAAATTTCAAGGGCAGCTCGTTTTAATCGAGAGATTGCCACAAAACAAAATCGCATCTCAAGCCTTGAACAGGAAAGGCAACTTTCACAAAGTAAATATGACTTGGCGCTCACCGAACAACAATTGTTTGAAGAAACCAGTAAACGCCAAAAATGGATTATCTATACCTTATTGATGGCCATGGTATTACTGGGTTCTACGGCTTACTTCTTTTATAGAAGCAATAAGCAACAAAAGTTGGCCAACAACCTATTGGCACTGAAGTCCTTGCGTACCCAGATGAACCCACATTTTATTTTCAACGCATTGAATTCAGTGAACAATTTCATTGCTAAAAGCGATGAGCGAAGTGCCAATAGGTTTTTGAGTGAGTTCTCTGTGCTAATGCGAAGTGTTTTGGAGAATTCAGAAGAAGACTTTATCCCTCTTTCCAAGGAATTGGAACTCTTGGAACTTTACGTAAAATTGGAGCACTCCCGTTTTGCCGATAAATTCGATTATAAAATTGATGTGGATAATACCATTGATATTGAAGCTTTTCAGATACCTCCGATGCTGCTGCAGCCTTATATTGAAAACGCTATATGGCATGGGCTGCGCTATAAAGAGGAAAAAGGTCTACTGAATATCAAAATAGACCCTTTTGACACAAATACTTTGGAGATTACTGTAGCCGATAATGGGATAGGAAGAAAAAAATCTGCACAATTGAAAACCCAGAACCAAAAGAAACAGAAATCCAAGGGAATGGGCAACATCAAAAAACGCATCCAAATTCTGAACGATATGTACAAGGACAGGGTTTCGGTACAAATAAGTGATCTCAATGGTGACCAAACGGGGACCAAAGTTTCCCTGAAATTGAAAAGGAAATAATGGAATTAAAGACAATCATAGTTGAGGACGAGGCGACCAGCCGAGAAATTCTACAAAACTATTTGAACAAATATTGTCCAAAGGTCAAGGTGATGGGTGAAGCTTCCAATATTTCAGAAGGTCATGAACTGATTAAAAAGTACAACCCAGACCTTGTGTTTTTGGATGTAGAAATGCCCTTTGGCAATGCTTTTGATTTGTTGGACAAGGTACCCGACCGCACCTTTGAAACTGTATTTGTGACGGCCTATAACCAATATGCCATGGACGCTCTGAACAACCATGCAGCCTACTATTTAATGAAGCCCATTAACATTGACGAATTGATCAAGGCCGTAGACTACGTAGTTGAAATCAAGCAAAAGGAAAATGCTCTGGAGGGTCAAGTACTTAAAGCCAAAACCGGTAAGGCTGAAGGAAAAATAACCCTACCCCAACAAGATGGTTTTCAGGTTTTGAACGTGAACGATATTTATTTTTGCAAGGCCGATGACAACTACACCGAAATCTACTTGGAAAACAAGAAGATTTTGGTAAGCAAAACACTAAAATATTTTGAAGACGCTTTGCAGGAGTATTCTTTTGCGCGGATTCACAAATCCTATTTGGTCAATGTGGCGGAGGTTATAAAGTACAGGAAAGGGAAGGGAGGAAGCGTAGTATTGTCTAACGGGAAAGAACTTTCGGTATCGGCCTCAAAGAAATCAGCTTTATTATCATACTTTCAATAAAAAATCATTTATGATCATTAAATCAGTAAGGGGAAAATCCCCTGAAATGGGAAGGGATTGTTTCATTGCCGAAAACGCCACTATAGTTGGAGAGGTAAACATGGGAGATGAATGTAGTGTTTGGTTTAATGCCGTTATCCGCGGTGATGTTCATTTTATCAAAATGGGGAATAAGGTCAATGTTCAAGATGGCGCTGTGATCCATTGTACCTATGAAAGAGCACCCACCACCATTGGGAACAACGTTTCCATTGGACACAATGCTATCGTTCACGGTTGTACCGTTAAGGATAATGTGCTTATTGGCATGGGTAGTATCTTGATGGACCATTGCGTTATAGAAAGTAACTCCATAATTGCAGCAGGTGCTGTGGTAACTCAAGGAACACATGTAGAAGCAGGAAGTATTTATGCAGGAATGCCTGCAAAAAAGATTAAGGATATCAGTCCAGAATTGACCGAAGGTGAGATTAATCGTATTGCCAACAATTACGTTAAATATGCCAGCTGGTTCAAGTAGAAACAAAAGGCAAATTATCCCTATTTTAGCACCGAATCAAAACTGAACGAACCAATGAACGCATATATTTTTCCGGGGCAGGGTGCCCAATTTGTGGGAATGGGCTTGGACCTTTACGAAGCTCATCCTATAGCCCAAGAACTCTTTGAAGATGCCAATGATATCTTGGGATTTTCTATAACCGATATTATGTTCGAGGGCACAGCTGAGGAACTAAAGCAAACCAAGGTAACACAGCCTGCGATTTTTTTGCATTCGGTAATTTTAAGCAAAGTGCTGGGCGATGACTTTAAACCTGATATGGTAGCTGGACATTCATTAGGGGAGTTTTCCGCTCTGGTGGCGAATAGCACCCTTAATTTTGAAGATGGGCTTAAATTGGTTTCCCAAAGAGCCTTGGCCATGCAAAAGGCATGCGAATTAAAACCGAGTACCATGGCGGCCGTTTTGGGTCTGGATGATTCAGTGGTTGAACAAATATGCCAAGAAACGGAAGGGATTGTCGTACCCGCAAACTATAATTGCCCGGGTCAGTTGGTCATTTCTGGTGAAGTGGAGGCGGTGAATGCAGCTTGCGAAAAAATGAAGGAGGCTGGTGCAAGAAGAGCTTTGGTATTGCCTGTAGGGGGCGCTTTTCATTCCCCTTTGATGGAACCTGCACGGGAAGAGTTGGCCGCAGCTATTGAGGCAACAGCATTTAATGAACCTAATGCTCCAATTTATCAGAATGTAACGACAACTGCTGTTACTGACCCTTCTGAAATTAAGCAAAACTTAATTTCCCAGTTGACCGCTCCGGTAAAATGGACCCAGAGCGTGCAGCAAATGGTAAAAGATGGAGCACAATCCTTTGTTGAAGTAGGACCTGGAAAGGTTTTGCAAGGCTTGGTCAGAAAAATAGAAGCTTCGGCAGAAACTTTTTCAGCAAGTGTTTAAAATTTTACCTAAAAAGACCATTTAGCAGTTCACCCAATAAAAGAAGATTTAGTCTTTAAAGTTGAGAGAATCCCTCTTTTTTTTAGTAATATTGGTGTTCTCCCGATTCTTATAAAATTTATGCCCTTACGACTGAAAATAGCAAAAGGTGATGTTGTCCATACCGCGTAAAACCCCAATTTTTAAACACTCCAACCTTGGTCAAAAACTGCTTTTAGGTCTTGGTTTTGTGGTATTTTTTTGTTTGCAGAGTTTCGGTCAGGATTTTATTAGCATTGAAGACCCTCTTCTAAACGTCATTGAGGGCGGTCCAGGTGATGTTACAAATATGGAGTTCATTGTTAGGGTGGACGGTGGCGGAAGTGCTGACGATGATATTAGTTTCACTATCAATACAGTTAATGGATCAGCTAGTTCGGCTGATAATGATTTCAATGCGTTGGTCAATGTTCCTGGGATAATTTTAGATGGGCAATTTCAGACCACCATAACAGTACAAATTCTTGGCGATATCATTTTTGAAGGAAATGAGGTCTTTACGGTGGAGATTAGTAACGTGGTGAATGGAATAATAAGTGATGGTGAAGCAACCGGAACTATTTTGGATGATGAAGGACCGTGTAATGCTGGGAATCAGGGACCCATACTGGATACTTCCGAAACTTTTCAGTTTTGTGATGTGGTCAGCGCCGATTTGAATGATTATGTTACCAATACACCTCCGGCGGGCACCATTCTGCAATGGAGTAATAGTCCTGACCCTTCAGAAACTCTGGCTTATCGAAGTAATATTGTTTCTTTTCCGGCATCATATTTTGGCTTTTTCTTAGATGCTGCCAATAATTGCTCCAGTCCGGTTTTGACCGTTACACTAAGTCGATTTGATACGCCTACGGTCGAAAATCCTACGGGAGGAGCACGCTGTGGAGTGGGGACTGTGACTTTGACCGCTTCTACGCAAGATAATGTGCTTCTGAGCTGGTATGCTTCTGCCACTGGGGGAACGGCTTTGGCGACGGGTCCTTCTTTTGAGACTCCTTCATTATCGACCACTACCTCTTTTTTTGTAGAGGCTTCAGCCAATGGGTGTACCTCAGAACGGGTAGAAGTCGTCGCAACAGTTAATGAAGAACCATCAGCTACAGATACCTTCGCTTGTAATGTTGCTGGAAACGGTGGACCTACGGTGATAGATTTAGATGAAACCTTGACCAGTACTCTAACAGGAACTTGGGCACTTGTTTCACAGCCAACAAATGGGGCGGTTACCATATCATCGGTAAATTCGGTGAATTTTGAAGGTCAACCCGATGGGGATTATGTTTTTGAATTCACGGTTTCCGAGGATATTTCACCTTGTACAAATACCACGGCCCAAGTTACCATTTCGGTAGATGCCTGTGTCATAGATACGGATGGGGACGGACTTACCAACGCAGAAGAAATCGATTTGGGTACTGATCCCAATGATGCGGATACCGATGACGATGGACTTACCGATGGTGAGGAAGTATTGGCAGTTGATGATCCGAGTACCACCGCAGTTCCGGAGGGCGATTCGGACCCTTTGGATGATTGCGATCCGTTTTTGACCCCTGCATGTAATCCCGAACCCATCGATTTGGCCATTACCAAATTTGTGGACCGAAATAGAGTGGTTTTGGGTTCCCAAATAACTTTCACCATTACCATAGAAAATCTTACTATGGATAGAGTGATTGATATCTCGGTAAATGATTTGATAGGTCCGGATTCAGGGTTTACCTATTTTTCCGATGACCCATCAACAGGAACCTATGATTCATTGACTGGAGTTTGGACCATTCCAGAAATTCTTCCGCAACAGATTATAGCTCTAATCATAACAGTTACTGTAAATACAGCAGGAGAGTTGACCAATACGGCAACCATAACATCATCCTTTCCAACAGACAACAACGCGGCCAACAATACATCCACAGTTAGTTTTGAAGGGGTGGCGAGCCCATGTACCGATCCTGGAACACTGTGCAACATATTTTCTCCCAATGGGGATGGAATTAATGATACGTTGAGATTTGTGGATCCCTCGAATCAATTTCCAAATGTGAGTTTGGAGGTTTTTGATCGCTATGGTAACAGCGTCTTTGAAATGGCACAGTACGATAGTTCTTGGGATGGAACAAGTAACAACGGCAATCTGCCAAGAGGAACCTATTTTTACCTATTAAACCTTGGTGATGGGTCGGAAGTACAAAAAGGATGGATTCAAATTATTAGATAAAGTATGGGGCGTAGACAAGTGATTTTCATAAAAAGCTTTACTGTCCTTTTACTCTTTGGAACCATTGCCCAATGTTTGGGGCAAAATGAACCACAATACACTCAATATATGTATAATATTGGGAGTTTTAATCCGGCTTATGTGGGATCTGTTGAGACACCAGAGCTTGCCGGTCTTTATCGGGCACAATGGGTTGATGTTCCTGGAGCGCCAACAACCCTGCGCTTCGGAGTCAATATACCTTTTAACAATGAAAAAATGGGATTGGGTCTCAACGTAATCAATGATGCTCTTGGGCCTTCAGACCAAACTTTTTTTACGGTTTCCTATTCTTATCAGATAGAGTTGTCCGACGTGACCAAGCTATCCTTTGGTCTTTCGGGAGGAGGTTCGCTGTTAAATTTGGATTTTTCCGAAGGAACCGTTGATAACCCTCTTGACCCCATTGCTACTGGAGAAAATCTGAATAATTTTTATCCTACGGTAGGGGCTGGGTTGTTCATGTATGAAGAAGACTGGTATTTGGGACTTTCCGTGCCCAATGTGTTGACCAATGCCCTCTATAATGATGAAGTGGCCACTGTGGTTGAAGATAATCTACAGTTTACCTTTATCGGAGGGTATGTTTTCGATATTTCGGATCGCACAAAGTTTAAGCCTGCGTTTTTGGCCAATTATCTTGAAGGCGCTCCAGTTACGGTTAACCTTTCGGCCAACTTTTTATTTTTGGATGCGTTCACGGTTGGAGCTTCCTATCGTTTTGACAATGCTGTAAGCGGATTGGCAGGCTTTCAAGTAACGAATGGAATTTTTATCGGCTACAGCTACGATTACAACACCAACAGTTTAGGGGAGTTCAGTGGCGGTTCCCATGAAGCCATTTTAAAGTTTTACTTTGGTAGGGAAGGCAACCAACGAGATCGTACCAAGGGTAAATCCATCAAAGGAAAACCCAAGCAGATAGATTCACCGAGATTTTTTTAATATGAAGAGCTTCTCTCAAAACATATGGATACCTCTGTTGCTTCTCTCAAATTGTTTGGGTTTAGCACAGGAGATAAATTCAAAGGGTGATGCTTATTTCTTTCAGTATGATTACCGTCAGGCCATAATTGAATATGAAGCCGAACAGTTGGGGCAAGCTTTGAGTGCCCAACAACAATTGAATTTGGCAGATTCATATTTTAAGACCAATGCATTCGACAAAGCATCCGACCTATATCAAAAACTTTCTGAAAATGATAGCGTAATGTCTGGCCATCATTTCAATAAAATGCTTCAGAGCCTTTCAAGAACTGATCAAAAATCAAAAGTGGATGGGTTACTGCGGAGCAAAACTGGATATCTTTCCAAAGAACTCATGGAAAATGCTGAATTTAATAGGGCTTTGGTTCAAAGCGAAGCAGCTTCCGATGGTTTGGAATACCAGATATTCAATGTGAATACAAACAGTCCCCAAGCTGATTTCTCTCCCAGCTTTTATGGAAATTATATTCTTTTTTCAAGTGCAAGGACACAAGACAAAAAAAGAAGGTACCAACCAACCGGTGAGGGATATCTCAACATTTTCAGTTCCGCAATCCGACCCGATGGGCAGTTGGGTAATTCGGTTGTTTTTGATGAAATTCCGGCAACAAGTTATCATAAAGCAACACCTTATTACGCAGCCGAATTACAAAGCATCTTTTTTGTAACCTCCAATACGGAAAATGGAAAGTTGGTCTTTGACGACAATGGAAAAAATGCGCTTTCCATTGCCAAACAAAAAATAGGAGGTGATTCACAGTTGTTATTTAGGGATTTAAGCACTTCGTTTTATTACCCTTTTTATGATGAAAGTACAGAACGACTATATTTTGCTGCCAACTTTGATGAGGGCTACGGTGGAACCGATTTGTACTATGTTTCCACAAATAATGGACAGATCATGTCCGCACCTGTTAATCTTGGTCCAAGGGTCAATTCTCCGGGCAATGAAATCTCTCCTTTCGTTTTTGAAAATAGCCTCTATTTTGCTTCAGATGTCTTTTATGGTCTGGGTGGAATGGACATTTATAAGTGTAACATAGAATCCAGGGAAACCTTTAGTATTCCCATCAACTTGGGTAGTGGTATAAACTCGACCGATGATGATTTCGGATTGATTATGCGAAATGAGGGAGAGGGCCTCCTAGGCTATCTTGCTTCGAACCGACCGGGAGGAAAGGGAAATGATGATGTTTACGGATTTAAGGTTGATGAAAAACCCGGACTGAAAACCTTGATTTTACGAGGGCAAATAACAAAGTCAAACCTAAGTTCGGAAAGTGTTCAAGAGGCTCAAATTACATTGAAGGATAATGATGGAAACGTTCTTTCTGAAACCTTTTCTGATGAAGAAGGGTTGTACCGTATTGAAATTCCATGGCAAGAATCTGTTACGGTAGAGGTCAGCAAGAATAGATTTTCCAGATATTCAGAAACTTTTGCTGAGGAGGATTTAGAACCTTTTGCAACCCAAGATTTAAATATGGGAATAGCTGCTTACGATGACTTGATCGAAGAACGTGAGGGTCAAAAGGTGATTCAGCTTGAGGACTTTTTCTTTGATAGAGGCCGAACCGGTTTAACTGCCGAGATTATCACGGAACTTGACAAGGTGGTTCAGTTTGTTAAAGATTTTCCTGCTGCACAACTTAGGGTTGAAACCTACACCGATAGTCGTGGGGGAAGTAGTACCAATTTTCGTCTTACCCAAAAGCGATCCGATAACATTAAAGACTATCTTATAAGTCAGGGAGTGCCAGATTCAAATATTTTGTACTCGATAGGTTATGGTGAAGAAAAGATTCTAAACAACTGTACAAATGGGGTATACTGTTTGGAAGTTCTGCATAGAAAAAACCAAAGATCTCTTGTCGTTGTTTTGAATGATAATGTGCTTTTCGATTAGATTACGATATCAAAAGCCAACAGTAGTAAAGTGCGAAGAGGGACAAAAAAACCATTCCCAAATAAGTCAAGACCTGAAGTCCTTTTTTTGGCCTAAATTCCTTTGCAACATCTTTTCCCATTACGGTTTTGAGGTTCATCCAGCCCAGTAATGGAGCCATCACGAATGATACAAAGGTTGCCAATGCCACCAAATTACCCATATGCGCTCCAAATGCTACTATTACGATCCAGTTGATCAAAGCCATAATCAATACGGTAATGGAAAATGCGTTTTTGCTTCTGAACGAGGATTTTGCTGGGAACAATTTGTCAAGAACATCCAAACTTACCCTTGAAACCGCATCGTGCGCCGTCATACAGGTGCTGAACATGGTAGCAAAAGCAGCCACCGCAATTAGAATATAGGCCCAGTTGCCAATATGTACTGTAAAAAGGCCAACAACTTGGTCTGCAAAAACGACTGCACTACCACTTAGTTCTGTACCCGTGCCATAAAGGGTCAACCAACCAATTATTAAAAAGAAAACGGCCAAAAGAGCAGTCATGAAATAGCCTACGTTGAATTCTTGCAAAGCCATCTTCAAGGTAGGTTTTGACTTCATTGTATTCTGGTTTTCTATGGTCCACAGACTCACCCAACCTGAAGCTTCCACTGCTGTGGGCATCCACCCCATAAGACTGATTAGGAACAGAATTCCAATTTCATCAAAAATTTCAGGAGCTTCGTAATTTGATAAATCTGCAACGGGGCCTTTATAGATCACCATAGCTGTGGTCACCAGAAGCGCAACGAATAAAATTGAAATAACCACTTTCAGGGAGTCCTCCAAAAATTGGTATTTACCAATGATTAGCAATGCGCTAATGAAAATGAAGAGCCCCAACGCGACTAGGCCAATATCCGCTTGAATCTGAAAAAGATTGATAAACAAACCTGATGTCACCACATAAAGGGCGGCTAAAATGGTAAAGGTTGAAATCAGCGTAATGAAGGCGTAAATCCATAAATAAACCCTACCCATGTTCAAGTAGCCTTGAATCAGGCTTTTTTGGGTAACTGCGGTATAACGAATGCCAAACTCAAAAAAAGGATACTTCAGTACATTGGCCAACAGTATCGGAATTACCATGACCCATCCGTATTGTGCTCCTCCCTTAGTGGAAAGTACCAAGTGGGAAGTGCCAATGGCCATACTGGCGAACAAAAGGCCCGGACCCAGATTTTTGATTAGAGTTTTTAGTTTTGACATGAATGGTCAACGTCGTTGGACGAAAATAGTATATTTATGATTGATAGCTCAACCGTTTCTTGTGTAACCATCTGATCATCGAAAATCTATGCGTATAGCATTAAAACTTGGAAAGGTACTTATTGCAATTTTCATTCTACTTGCCATAGTATACTTCATAGGGCCCAAAGTGGAAAAACCCAATCTTGATAGAACACTGCCCCAGGTGGAATCAAATTTGGAGGATTTGGAGAAATGGATTCTGGACAGGGAAGCAGGTATTTCCAACATTAAAAGTGACAACGAAGCACGAATTATTTGGTTTGACTCTGTTCCTCGGAAAACGGAATACAGTATTGTTTATCTCCACGGATGGTCTGCAAGTCAAGGAGAGGGGAGCCCTTTACATATGAATACGGCGAAGCAATTTGGCTGTAATCTATATCTCCCCAGATTGGCCGGTCACGGATTGAAAGAAAAGGAACCGATGTTGAATATCACTGCAGATGCCTTAATTGAATCTGCAAAAGAAGCCATCGCAGTGGGAAAACAAATTGGGAAAAAGGTAATTATTATGGCGACTTCAACAGGAGGCACCCTTGCTCTTCACTTGGCCCAGGGAGATTCTGATGTTGCTGCTATTTTATTGTATTCACCCAACGTTGAGATTTATGATAAAAACGCAAAGTTGTTGGCAGGGCCATGGGGTCTGCAATTAGCGAAGATGGTGAAACAGGGGGATTATCATGAATTTGAAGCGGATACAGAGCGGAAAATGTATTGGACCCACAAATACCGGGTAGAAGCGTTGACACACCTTCAGGCGTTGGTTGATAACACCATGGTACCTGAAACGTTTGAAAAGATTACCCAACCTGTTTTCATGGGATATTTCTATAAAAACGATTCGATTCAGGACGATGTGGTTTCCGTTCCTGCTATGTTAAAGATGTTTGAGCAATTGGGAACAGCACCCAGTCAAAAACATAAAGTGGCTTTTCCCGAGTCTGGAAATCATGTTATGACTTCCTATATTACTTCCAAGGATTTGGGCTCGGTGCAAGAAGAGACCTTTGAGTACTTAGAGGAGGTTTTAGGATTGGAAGCCATTAGTGGTAAAACCATTGACCACTTTGATTAATAATTACCCCAATGAATCTTCCATTATCAGAAGTGCACTTTCGACCATGTTCTCTTCATAGGGAATGGCCTTTAGTTTAAGATAAGGTCTTCGGGTGCTTTTGATGATAATGTCCATGTAATATTTGCCATTATTGTCATAGGTGCTAACGGAGTATTGATGAACACGGCCTAATTTGTCGTAGTAGTAGGACTTTAACAATTGAAATACCTCCATCTCGATGCTCTCCACAACATCGCTTTGTCCCAGTAGGTTACGAACAAAGTATTTGATATGATTTGGGGTCTTCGCTTGCATGATACTATCTTTTAAGTTATCTCAATAGTGCAATGGATTACTACAAAGTAAATGTAGGAGATGTGTAAGAAAATTTACATCCCATTTGTAAACCCAAAAGGGGCATCCGTCAATTCTTAGGGCTCAAAATAGGCGCTTGGATGAAATCTGGACCCTTTCTAATATTTTGTTGTGCAATCCCTAAAATTCAAATTACAATCGAGTAAGGGCTTTGGTTAATGTATCAAAAGCTGAGGTTAGTCGCTTTTACCTTATAAAATAGTTGATTCTAACTATGTGTAGTAACAAACCTTACTATACTTTTGGGGTAAACAGCTTATTGAATCTATTCAAACCTATGTATAACTTGAAGTTTTGACATCAAGGTATTAATAAATGAAAACCATTAAGATTCAATCCAATTTATCTGAATTATCGGCAACACTTTTCGATAGTCATAATGCGCAGGCAGTTTTGATTATTGCTTCGGCCACCGGCGTAAAACAAACCTACTATCAACGATTTGCCGAATATATATCGGCTAACCAAATTATTGTAATCACATTCGATTACGAGGGCATTGGCAGCTCACTTAATGCGCCCATCAAAACATTGACCAACAGGGCCGAAGATTGGGGAAGGAATGACCTGGAGCATATAATTGACTATGCTTGTCACAAGTATCCAAGTTTGAAAAAATGCATTCTGGGCCATAGCATGGGAGGTCAGCTTATTGGGCTTACAAAATCAGCACTGAACTTGGATAAGATAATTCTAGTTGCAGCTCAATCTGGTTATTGGAAACTCTGGAGCGGTATGGGAAGGGTTAAAATGTGGTTGAATTGGTACGTTCTTTTTCCGACCCTAACCTATTTGTTTGGCTACTTTCCGGGAAAGAGAATAAGCGGAATGGAAAATCTTCCAAAAAAGGTAGCGGAACAATGGAGTGGGTGGGGTAGAAATGGGGAGTATTTGTTAAGCGAAATCCCATTGGCGCATACGGTTTTCGATAAAATTGAGACCAGCATTACTTCTTTTAGTATTGATGATGATGATTACGCTCCTAAAATGGCGGTTGAATGGATGTCTAACAAGTATTCTAAAGCCACCGTAAAATCAGTTCATTTGGTTCCTGAGGATTTCAAGGTAAAGAAGATAGGACATTTTGGAATCTTTAGGGAAAGGTTTAGGGATAGCCTATGGGGTGTTCTCTTGACGGAAATGAAATGAAAAACAAGTAGAATAGGTTTACATAACCTCAATTGTTCCAGTATTTTATAAGTACTCTTAGGCGTCAATTATGATGTAAAGTCCAATCGGCAGAATTGGGAATGGTCTGGCCTTGATACTTCCAAGAATTAATGAAGTACAATCTCCTCCATGCCTTTTGAACGTTTTTGTCGCTTTTTTAATCTGTGTCCTTATGATTTACATAGTTTATTTTCAGAAACGAGGCCTTTCAATTAGGTAGCTGATTTTATAATATAGGTAATTACACCGATACCTAGGAGTTTAGTAGGGTCTACTTTTGCTTACACATTTCACATGTGTTATTCATCAATTATAAAAACAAAATCATGAAAACTGTAAAAACCACAAGAATTAAAAAATTCCAAATAAAAGGCTTGTCAATGGATTAGATTTTCCAGTCGCCATTACAAATGGAGGTGCTATGTCATTGCCAAAAGGAGTAAAAGAATGCTAAGAATATATATTCCTTACTTCTGGTAGCGTATGATAACTCAAGATGTTTTGTTCAAGTGGAAAAACTACTGAAGACGATTTTTTTTGCTTTCAAAACATATCTTAACGACTAGGCCAAATTAGCGGAACCCAGGCAATTGAAATTAAGCAAACAAGTGTTATACGTATTGAAAATTCCGCGCGCTCTACGCGGTTTATGTTTAGTTGATTAGTGGCCATCGGGTAGATTTTTTCTGCCCAGGCCACTCAAGTTAGCGCTTTTCATACATGACATCTGAGCAAGGCTTTAGCCACTGTTTTTAGGATGCTCATCACAAGAGCTTTTCATTTGACCTTACAATCACAGATACTTAAATCCTGGTCTTTTATCCAAGCCATTCCTGTACCATAAAATAGGTAGGGAAAGGTTCTAAAATAGGTGATTCTCCCAATCCTAATGTATAGGCACTACGATAGTTTTGTCCGATAAAATCTGTCACTACCGTTTCGGGTGAAGGATTTTGATGAAGAGGATAAGACTATATAGGGGGCACCTAGGAGCAAATCGATTTGGATATGGGACTGCGATAGAGAAATGTGGTGTCTAGAAATCGTAAAACAAAAACAAAAGAAAGAACACAAAATTTTTTAAAGATTAAAATATGAAAAGAGTGAATTTAAAATTGGGTAAAATGGGAGTAATACTTTGTAACATGGCCATAGCGCTGCTCTTACTTTCATCATGCAACAATGATGATGAGGGTAACCCTGTTGACGAGAGAACTTCAGAATTTCTGGATGAAGTGGCAATCGTTCCTTTTTTTATCGAAAATGAATTTGGGGAAATACCCACTGAAGCCACCGAGCTGATATACGAAAACAGGAAGAAAATGCCTGTTATGGACATGGACGGAATCCATATGAGGTTGTTTGATTTCAGTTTGGTAAACGGAAATATTGAAGTGACCTGTGAGAATGGGGGTGTCAGTATGGATGTTGAATTGAGGGGTTTGGTACCTAACGGAGTCTATACGTTTTGGCATGTAACATTTAACGAGGAAGGGGCCGACCCATCCAAGGAAATGTTGAACATTAGAGGTATAGGAGCCGTGGGAAAGGGCGATGGTTCAGATAACTTTTTCCTCGCTTCCCCAACAGGTACTGCAAAGTTCTCTGCATTTAGTCCAACCGGCAGAGTGCTATCCATGATAGGTGATATTAAGTCATGCCCATTGACCGATGAGAAGGAATGGCATGTCGTCGGCTCTTATCATATGGACAGCAAGACCTATGGTCCCGTATTGGGACCCGATGGAACTGTTGTGGAACAGTTTGCTTTTGTATTCAAGAACTAGAAAGAACAAAAAATAATCCAATAAATATTAATACTATAATCATGAGAAAAATGAACAAGCGATTACTAACGGTACTATCATTGGGGGCTTTAATCCTTTGGAGCAGTTTTAGGACGCCCGATCCAAAGCCAAAAGTGTTAGAGTTGACCTTTGTGGACCATTTGAAGGCCGGACTTATAGAACAAGATGTTTTTGTTGAGAAAAGGAAGGGTTCAAATATGGTGTATCGGGTTTTGCCCGCTGAACGGGAACAATATCTAAACTCCCCGATATACACCATAAAAGATGCTGAGCATCACGATCCATTTGACGCGAAAAAAGCAGGACCCTACAAAAAAGGTAAATCTTTGGGGATGACCCTTGCAGATTGGTTAAAAGCAAAGGGGACTGCGAGCTACACCTGTGAAGAGGGCTGGGGCACCTTTACGGCAGAATTCGAAAACTTGGTTCCCAATTCGGTGTACACCATGTGGCATTTCTTTATGCCAGCACCACCAACCGTTCCCTTCACAGGAACGTTAGACGTACCCTTGGGAGACAGAGAAGGTGATCAATCCATTTTTAAAACGGATAGCAAAGGCAATGCTAGTATAAAGGTGAAATTTGAACACTGCCTTCAAATGAGCGGAGATCAGCTGATGAGTGGAATGGCCATTGCTTTACATACCGATGGAAAAACTTATGGTCCTGACCCTGGTGCCTTTGGAAAGGATACCCATGTACAGTTATTTGCCATGCTTCCCAAAGAGGAAGACATAAAATAAGTTTAATAAAGTCTAACGAAAGCGGGGCTTTGTTGGCCCTGCTTTCAATAATCTCTGAGATGAAAAAATCAACTTTCCCAATAATTGGTGCCATGCTCATAATCGTCGGATTTACGGTTTTAAATCTTGACGAAGAACTTAAAGAAGTGATTAAAAAGCATAATCTCAAGGCCTATGTTGATGTGCCGCCATTAGATACGGCCAAGGTCAAATTGGGACGGATGCTTTTTTTTGATAAGATTTTAAGTGGCAATAAAGATATTTCCTGTGCTACTTGTCATCATCCCAGTTTAAACTCCGGTGATAATTTGGCCTTAGCGATAGGAGTAGGTGGTTTTGGTTTGGGTGATAACAGAACAATGGGTGTGAATAGAGACCGAGTGCCTAGAAACTCCCCCGAAATCTTTAATAGGGGGGCGGAAGAATGGCATACCATGTTTTGGGATGGCAGAGTTTCCTCAAAGGGTGAAATAGGGTTTGTTTCCCCAGCAGATGAAAAACTTCCTGATGGACTTGATAATGTGCTGGCTGCGCAGGCCATGTTTCCAGTTACCTCTAGGGATGAAATGCGTGGAGAAATTGGAGATGAGGATATTTTTGGTGAGCAAAATGAGCTTGCTCTAATTAGCAATGCTGCACCTCAATCCGTTTGGCATGCCTTGATGCGAAGGTTACTTTCGTTACCAGAGTATCAGAAGCTGTTTACAGAAGCGTATCCGACGGTTCCACTTGATAAACTAGGCTTCCAGCATGCTGCCAATGCTATTGCTGCATTTGAAATTGAGGAGTTCACATTTGTAGATAGTCCCTGGGATAAGTACTTGCGGGGCGATTTGGATGCCATGGGAGAATCGGCAAAAAGAGGAGCTCTTTTATTTTATGGCAAGGCAAATTGTGTAGAGTGCCATTCAGGAAATCTACTCACCGATCAACAATTTCACAATATTGGCATTCCCCAATTCGGACCTGGTAAAGAAAGGGCAGCTCCTTTGGATGCCGGAAGATTCGCCGAAACAGGGAATCCAACGGACCGTTTTGCTTTTAGGACCCCCCCTTTGCGCAATGTGGCAATAACTGGGCCATGGATGCATAACGGAGCATATAACGAATTGGAAGATGTCATTAGACATCATTTAGACCCGATATCAGGACTAAAAGGATATGATAAGACCCAATTGAGTCCTGAGTTGAGGGCGACCTTAAAGGATGATGAGACGGTAATTGAAAGAATACTGGATAATCTAACCCCTAAAATAAGTAGCCCCACTTTTCTTGATGATAGGGAAGTCCAGGATATAATGGCGTTTATGGTTTCCTTAACCGATTCCAGCGCTCTTGACTTACAAAGATTGATGCCAAATGAGGTTCCAAGTAAACTACCCATGGAGGAGATCGTTCGAAATGGGAGATATAAAAGCTATTAAAGAAGTCATAACAGGGCCGGCGAAAAAGTTTCATAAGATATCACGGGTCGGAGAAAAGACCCTACTGCGGATGAGCATTGCGGTCATTTACCTGTGGTTCGGGATACTCAAATTTTTTGAGAACCTCAGTCCTGCTGAAGAACTTGCGGGGAAAACACTCACCGCTCTTTGTTTTGGGATAATACCTGAATTCATTTGCTATTTGCTCTTGGCCATAATGGAGACCTTAATTGGACTTATGCTGTTATTGAACATGTTTCTTGCCAGAACAATCAAATTAACGTTTTTGCATCTGATTGGCACATTTACTCCAATATTTCTCCAACCAGAAACTTTCTTTAATGATTTCCCATTTTCTCTGACATTGATAGGTCAATATATATTGAAAAACATTGTGATCCTGTGCGCTTTGATAATCATTTACCCGAAGAACAAAAACTGACAA
>NZ_JANQIH010000253.1 GCF_028282265.1 Allomuricauda sp. | reverse complement strand
TTTTGTAATCAAGTCATCTATTAAAACCCCAATGTAAGCCTCATCCCGTTTTAAAATAAAAGGCTCCTTTTCGTTGATTTTCAAATGCGCATTGATCCCTGCCATTAGGCCTTGCGAAGCTGCTTCCTCGTAGCCCGTTGTTCCATTAATTTGCCCGGCGAAATATAGGTTTTCCGCTAGCTTGGTCTCAAGGGTATGTCTTAATTGTGTTGGTGGAAAATAATCATATTCAATAGCATAACCAGGTCTAAAAAACTTCACATTCTCAAACCCTTTTACAGACTTCAATGCTCGGTATTGAATGTCCTCAGGCAAGGAAGTTGAAAAGCCATTTACGTAAACCTCCACGGTATGCCAGCCTTCAGGTTCTACAAATATTTGATGGGAATCCTTATCTGCAAACCTGTGAATCTTGTCCTCGATGGATGGACAATATCTCGGCCCGATACTTTTGATTCTGCCATTGAACATTGGTGAGCGGTCAAAGCCTTCTCTTAAAAGCTCATGAACCTCATTACTGGTATGAGTCATAAAGCAATCTCGCTGCTCCTTCAAAACAACGGTGTCGAGATACGAAAATTTTTCTGGTTTCTCATCGCCCGGTTGTACAATCATTTTAGAATAATCCAAGGAACGACCATCCACTCTTGGGGGTGTTCCCGTTTTCATTCTTCCGCTATCAAAACCGAAATCGACAAGTTGTTCTGTGATTCCTGTCGCGGCCTTTTCGCCTGCCCTTCCTCCACCAAATTGTTTCTCTCCGATATGAATCAATCCATTCAGAAAAGTGCCGTTCGTTAACACTACGGCCTTCGAACGAACATCAATTCCCAACGAAGTTCTGACACCTACCACTCCATTATCCTCAACCAAAAGCCCCGAAACCATTTCCTGATAAAAGTCCACATTCGGGGTCTCCTCCAACATCTTTCTCCACTCTTCGGCAAAGCGCATTCGGTCATTTTGCGCGCGAGGACTCCACATTGCAGGTCCTTTTGATTTGTTGAGCATTTTGAATTGAATCGCAGAACGGTCTGTAACGATTCCGCTGTATCCTCCGAGTGCATCAATTTCACGAACAATCTGTCCTTTAGCAATGCCTCCCATAGCGGGGTTACAGGACATTTGCCCTATGGTTTGCAGGTTCATGGTAATCAACAACGTGCGAGAACCCATATTCGCCGCCGCTGCGGCAGCTTCCGCTCCAGCATGACCGCCTCCTACAACTATAACATCATATTCCTTTTCAAACATAGCTAATGTTCCACGTGGAACAATTTAATTTTTTCTTCCTCCTTCGCTCGCATAATCGAGCTCTCTTCTTCCGTCTTGTCGTTATATCCTGCCAAGTGAAGCATACCGTGCGCCATGACCCGTAGCAGCTCATTAGCAAAATCAACTTTATACTTTTTCGCGTTATCACGAACCCTATCTATCGATATAAAAATGTCTCCAGAAAGGACGTTCCCAGATCCATAATCAAAGGTGATGATGTCGGTATACCAATCATGCCCGAGATACTCCTTGTTAACTTTCAGAAGCTCCTCATCGTCCACAAAAACATAGGATATATCACCCTTAACATAGTCTTCGGATTCAATTATCCTAGAAATCCAATCGGAATATTTGGTTTTTTCCTCTAGTGTGAAATCAGACTCAAAATGAAAATCAATCATTCTTAAAATAAACCTTCACCTTCCTTTGGTAATTTTGCCGCAAAGGTAAGGCTTGTCTATTTAATATTTCAATATTGTCCTGATAGTCCTTTAGCAGGTCGGGGCGAGTAGTTATAGGGTTAGTAAATACGTCTTGATTTGTATTGCTCTCCCTTTCTTTCTTCTTTCCTTGTTTTAGGGCAGCGTTCTTCAATTTCAGTAATTCGTGCTGTATCCGGTTCACTTTGCTTTTCGTGCGCTCTGTAATGCCGTTTTCAAGCAAGTCATTTTCGAAATCCTCCATTTGCCTAATAAGCTTCTTGGCGAGACTCCTCTCTTCCTCCAAAATCATATCCTGAAGCTGTTTTTCCAACTGTGACCTTATATACTGTTGCTCCTTGTATATCTCATAGATTTTGCTGAGCTCCATCTCATCTCCCTGACCCTGGCCTTCAGTACCATTATCATTTGAGCCCGATTTCTGTCCCTCAGAATTGCCGTTTTCCTCTCCTTGCCCCTCCGTTGGGTTCTGTCCTCCTTCATCAGATCCTTCACCTTGACCTTGTTGGTTCTCTCCAGATTCACCTGTTTTTTGCTCACCAGAACCATTCATTTTTTCTTGAAGTCCCTGCTGGCCTTGAATGATGTCAGGTAGTTGAAAATCTTGCTGCCCTTGCCCACTTCCTTGTCCAGATTGCATATTCTGCTGCATGTTGTCAAGAATATTGGCTAGGAAATCAGCCAAGCCATTGGTCGCATTTACGACATACTGTTGATAAGATGCGCCTTGGTAAATTTGATTCTCGGCTATGCTCTCCAAGGATTTATCAATATTATAGTACACTTCAGTAATTTGATCGTTCACAAACTCCGAAAGCTCAGCTCTTCTCAACGAGAGTGCGAACAAACTATCGTCCACATGCTCAAAAAGCCTACGTAACTCCTTTTGGTCCCTGACCGTTTTAGCAAATTGGGAAATCTCCACATTAGCCTCTTCCATAGACTCAAACAACTGCTCTTGATTGAATGAAAAAGTCACCAAATTATCCAAAATCTGTCGAAGCATTTCAGCGTCCTCAGTTTCACTCGAACCGCCACCCGACATTGCACTTTGTTCCAAACTTTCACTCATTTCCTTCATTTTCTGCGCAGCCGATTTTTGTTTCTGTGCAGCTTTTTGTTGCTGAGCCGATTGTTTATCCGAACCATCCTGTTCCTCATTTGAATCATTAAGTTGCTCCAAAGCATCTTGCTGATCCTCCTTGATGGATTCCTTCTTCTTTTCAGAAACATCCAACTCCATTGGCTTTTTCAACGCCTTATTATCCTTCTTCAGCTCGTCGAGTTCCTTCGCTATATCCTTGAATTCCCTATTCAACTCCTTTTGCTTTTCCGATTCTCCTTCATTGTTCTCTTCAGCCAACTTCTCCTGTTCCTTTGACAAATCATCAAGTTTCCGAGCTAACTGAGACATTTTTTCCGACACATAATACCTTTTGGTGAGCTCAAGAATCTGCTCTAAATTTCTTGCGCTTGAACTTTGCTTTTTGCTCAATTCATCAAGCCGCTTCTTCAACTCTTCCTTATCAATCTTATCAGCTAGTTTGTTCAACTCTTCCAGCAATTTTTCATTCTTTCTGGCCTCAAGTTCTTGCCTTTCCAACCGTTCCTTCAATAACTTGCTTCGAGCATCATCCAAATTCTGATTCTCAAGATTCTCCTTTAACTGCCTGCTGAACTTCTCCATTAGTTGTTCCTGCTCCTCCTGCTTCTGTAAAAAGTCCTTTATTCTGTTCTTATCTTCAAAATCAAAATTGGTTTGTTCCTTTTGCTGCTCATTGATCTTCATTAACTCTTCCCTTTGTTCCTTGTATTTTTCCAAGGACTTATCCATGTTGCCAAGAACAGTTCCTTGTATCTCCAAGTCTCTGTCTTTCAGCTGTTTATTGTCCAAAAGCATGGTGTTAAAGGTTTTGCTTTTTACTCTTTTACCACCTCTAATCCCGTCATTATCAATCACTTCAAAATAAATCTTGTAGTTCTTTCCCTTATCGATTGTCAATCCTGAAGGAAACGTATAATAAAATTGATGGACATTTGAATTTGGACGTTCCAAAACAATCCTCCTTGATTGTTCTTCGTCGTCAGCAGGAAAGTACACTAAACTGACTTCCCTGAGACCGTAATCATCTGCCGACTGACCCGTAAAAAAAGAAGTGTTCGGATTCAAAGAATCCATAATTTGTTCAACCTGTACCGTTGGTTTACCATCCTTTATGACCTCAAAAGAATATTCCAATCTTTCAAAATCCCTTATCCAATCATTGGACGTACTTAACCCATAATCCAAATTGTTGTAAACGACCTTTGAGGCATCGAAAACCTCTCCTTTTCTTTCTAAATAAAAACTTGAATCTGGATAGTGCATTTGAATTCCATCCACATTCCTTCCAGTTATAACCCATTTCACCGATGTCCCCTCAGGAACGACAGCATTGCCGGTACCTGAAATGGTTTCAGAGGTTCGACCAATGTAATTCGGATAGTCCAACTCCATTTGAAAATCAATCAAGGAAGGCGTTTTAATGCTACTAACCCGGTACCTTTTGGAGTCCCATCCGTTGGCCGTTAAATAAAACTCCATTTCGTCAACCGGAGCCTGAAACCGATGTGTAAAAACACCGTTTTGATTTTTCATCAGAAGATTTTCGCCTTCCACAGCAATATAAACCTCCTCCGGTATAACATCCCCTTGTACCAATACTTCCAAATCCAACGATTGGCTATCCAGAATCTCCAGTTTTTTGTTTAAAACGACAAACCGAAAGGGTGCTGGTTGTTCATAAGCAACGTCATAATTCACCACCCGCTCATGCGAATTAAAAAAGTCCCCTATGTTTCCCGTAATCCAAATAAGACCAACAACCGCCATCGGGATTACTATATACTTCAAGTACTTAAAACTATCCCTGATATCGACCGCCTCAGTAAAAGGTACTTTCCCCAAATCCTCGGAACGTTGTTCAATACTGGCCAACAACAGGTCCGATTCCTGTCTTCTTTCGGATAACTCCAATAGGTTATACAGCTTATCATCTACTTCAGGAAAATGCCTTCCTATCAGCTTTGAAGCTTCCTTTCCACTTATTCCCTTTTTAAGACGGAACAAATACGACATCGGTGTCAACACAAACTGATACAGCAGAAACGCCTCTACCAAAACAAAGGTCCCAAAAAGAACAATCCTCCATTTAGTATCCAACCACAATGCATATTCCACCATTAACACCACCAACCAAAACAATAATCCAAAGGCTAAAAAAAGAAAAAGCCCCTTGATCAATCTTTTGGTATAATACTTGGTCGTAAAGCCCTGCAGCTTATGGAGTATCCTGTTATAACTGTTCAAAATCCTTTATATTTATTACCAAGATACCAGATACATCTAAATTGCTCTGAAAATTTTTTGTTAAATCATGGCTATGAGAGACTTGAAGTACCTGGCCGCTTTGACTATTCCCATCTCGGCCGGCATAAGCATTACCTTACTTGGATATTGGAGTTACCTTACCCCATTTTATGCTTTTGTCATAATTCCTATTCTAGAAATCTTGTTGCCGCAAGACGCCTCAAACCTCTCACATGAGGAGCGTATGGAAAAGGGTAAAAGCAAATTTTTCGATTGGATGCTCTACCTAAACGTTCCCATTGTTTTTGGGTTTGTAGCCCTGGCTCTTTGGAAAGTGACGCATGTTGAACTTCAACTTTACGAGGTTATTGGTCTGGTTTTCTCCATTGGAATTGTTTTGGGCGTCAACGGAATCAACGTCGGCCACGAACTTGGCCACAGACAACACACCCGTGAACGCTATTTAGGGAAGCTATTGTTGCTCCCTTCATTTTATATGCACTTCTACATTGAACACAATTTTGGGCATCACTTACATGCTGCTACAAAAGAAGACCCTGCCACGGCCCGATACAATCAGTCCGTGTATTCCTTTTGGTTTACTTCTGTTTTTCGACAATACCTCAGTGCCTGGAAAATACAGTCCAAACTTCTACATTCTGCCAAGTCGTCCTTCTTTACTTTAAAAAATGATATGTTATGGTATACGTTCTTCCAAATTGTTTATTTGGGAGCAGTGTATTTTCTCTTCGGATTGCAGGGGGTTTGGTTTGCCCTAGGGGCAGGAATTGTTGGGTTTTTACTTCTGGAAACGGTAAACTATATTGAACATTATGGGCTAATGCGCAGGAAGCTTCCCTCAGGAAGGTATGAGCGGGTGCGTGAGAGCCATTCATGGAACAGTAATCACGTCATTGGGCGGATTGTACTGTATGAACTCACAAGACACAGTGACCATCATTATAAATCAGCTAAAAAATATCAGCTCCTCGATTACCACGATATCTCGCCTCAAATGCCTTTTGGATATCCAACTTCCATGGTGCTGTCATTGATGCCTCCCTTGTGGTTTTATATCATGAATCCCCGTATTCCAAAAGAAATGAAACCTAATCAGGATTCCCTTTCTATCGCCTAGGCCTTTTCATACCTTTGCGGCAAAACACAGCTTTCTATGTCAAATGTTAGGGTGCGTTTTGCTCCAAGTCCCACAGGCCCGCTTCATATTGGTGGTGTTCGTACAGCCTTGTTCAACTATCTTTTTGCCAAAAAATATGGTGGAACCTTCGTGCTTCGTATTGAGGATACCGACCAAAACCGATATGTTGAAGGTGCCGAAAATTATATAATCGATGCCCTGAACTGGTGTGGGATTCCTTTTGATGAAGGACCTGGGAAGGAAGGTGCACTCGGACCCTATCGCCAGAGCGAAAGAAAGCATTTATACCATTCCTACGCGAAACGGTTGATTGATAGCGGTCATGCCTACTACGCTTTTGATTCCTCTGAAACATTGGAATACCACAGAAAAGACCACGAAGCCAAAGGAAAAACCTTCATCTACAATTGGCATAATCGGATGAAACTTTCCAACTCGTTGTCGCTTTCTCAAGAAGAGGTTAAGAAAAAATTGGAAGCTGGTGAGCATTACGTCATTCGTTTCAAGTCACCTCAAGACCAAGAGTTGATACTGCATGATATCATCAGAGGAGAAATCAAAATTGATACCAACATTCTTGATGATAAAATTCTTTTTAAGAGTGATGGAATGCCTACCTATCATTTGGCAAACATTGTGGATGACCATTTAATGGAAATCACCCATGTCATTCGCGGAGAAGAATGGTTGCCCTCATTGGCCCTACACCAACTTCTTTACAACGCCTTCGGTTGGGAGGCCCCAAAGTTCGCCCACCTACCCTTAATCATGAAGCCCGTTGGAAAAGGAAAGTTGAGTAAAAGGGATGGCGAAAAAGGAGGTTTTCCGGTTTTCCCTTTATCGTGGAACGACTCCATCGGATATCGGGAGGCTGGTTATTTTCCCGAAGCCGTTGTCAACTTTCTGGCCCTTTTAGGTTGGAACCCCGGTACCGAACAAGAACTTTTTTCATTGGAAGAATTGATAGATTCCTTTAGCCTTGAAAGGGTAAATAAATCCGGTGCACGCTTTGATCCAGAAAAAACCAAATGGTATAATCATCAGTATCTCCAACAGAAAAACAATTCTGAGTTGGCATACCTTTTCTCCGGGTATCTAAAAAGTCATCCTGAGCCCGCCGAAGGAGACTTTAAAACACACTTCGACACGCTCCGTGTGACGGCCGGCAAAACCGATTACTTGGAAAAAGTAGTTTCCCTGATTAAGGAAAGAGCCAATTTTGTTTCCGACTTCTGGGACTTAGGTCATTACTTCTTTCAATCCCCTACATCCTTTAATGAAAAAATAGTGAAAAAGCAATGGAAAGAAGGCACGCCACAGATTATGACAAATTTAATTACCCACTTGTCATCCATTGAGGACTTCTCCTCCAAACATGTTGAAAAGCAGGTAAAAGAATGGATTGGTACCAATAACCTTTCCTTCGGACAAGTAATGGCGCCTTTGCGATTATGCATGGTAGGGGATTTAAAAGGACCTCATTTGTTCGATATCATGGCGCTTATTGGCAAGGAAGAAGTTCTAAAACGTCTAGATTCCGCTTTAGAAGCACTGCACAATTGACGAATGTGTAACAAAACTTGATGTATGATTACTCATATCCTGAAGAGTTTTGTATTTTTCTTTCACATCAAAATCAGATAGCTATGGGCAACTTTATTTTAATTCCAATTATTTTTTTCGGGCTGATAATTCTTATCTCCTCATTTTTCGTGGTCAAGCAACAAACAGCTGTTGTTGTTGAGCGTTTCGGTAAATTTCAAAGTATCCGAAACTCTGGTCTGCAGATGAAAATACCCTTGGTGGATCGAATCTCGGGCCGACTAAGTTTAAAAATTCAACAGCTTGACGTCATCGTGGAAACCAAGACTTTGGATGATGTTTTTGTAAAACTAAAAGTCTCCGTACAATATGTGGTGATAAGGAGTAGTGTCTACGATGCTTTCTACAAATTGGAATATCCTCATGATCAAATCACCTCCTTTGTGTTTGATGTGGTGCGTGCCGAGGTGCCCAAAATGAAGCTGGATGATGTTTTCGTAAAAAAGGATGATATCGCTATCGCCGTAAAAAGAGAACTTCAAGAGTACATGTCCGAATACGGATATGACATCATTAAGACCTTGGTAACTGATATCGACCCAGATGCACAAGTAAAAGCGGCCATGAACCGAATCAATGCTTCAGAGCGTGAGAAGATTGCTGCTCAGTTTGAAGGTGACGCTGCTAGAATCCTTATTGTGGAAAAGGCCAAGGCCGAAGCAGAAAGCAAACGCTTGCAGGGTCAAGGTATCGCCGATCAGCGAAGGGAAATTGCTAGAGGATTGGAAGAGTCTGTTGAAGTACTCAATAAGGTGGGGATCAATTCCCAAGAGGCTTCGGCCTTGATTGTGGTAACACAACACTACGACACCCTTCAGGCCATCGGGGAAGAAACCAACACCAACCTCATTCTATTGCCAAACTCTCCTCAGGCCGGAAGCGACATGCTGAACAATATGGTTGCTTCTTTTACTGCCAGTAACATGATTGGTGAACAAATGAAAAAAACCAACCTGAAGAAAGACGGTCAATAATTTAAAAAAATCAGTCTTCCTAGGTTCGCCTAGAACCAAATAATTCTCAATCCCCTTTTGAATCGTCATTCAGAAGGGGATTTTCATTTCTTCTCAAAAAAACTTAAAATGAGACGGTCTATTAAACAATCTGTGGGCCTAAATACATCTTGCCTCGTCATACACAAAAACGCCAGAAAACAGCCTTAAAAAGCTCAAAGAAAATAGAGGTTATCAATGGGTGGACTTGTCTTCAATAAGGATTTGCTATACTAGTTTTTTTGTTCAATTTTCGCCCAGGTATCCCTCAAGGTTACTGTTCTGTTGAAAACCATTTTCTCGTCCGTAGAATCCAAATCAACATTGAAATAGCCTAAACGTTGAAATTGAAATCTATCCCCGATTTTGGCATTTTTAAGACTGGGTTCGAGATACCCAGTTACCTTGTTCAATGAAGCAGGATTGACAAATTCCATGAAGTCCTTATCCTTATATCCATCGGGTGTTGCGTCGGTAAAAAGTCTGTCATATAAACGTACCTCCGCTTCAATGGCATGGGGTATTGATACCCAATGTAGAGTGCCCTTTACCTTTCTAAGGCTCTCCTCCGTACCACTTCCACTTTTACTCTTTGGGTCGTAGGTGCACTGTACCTCGGTTACATTTCCATCCTCGTCCTTCGTGCAGCTCTCGGCCTTGATGATATAGCCATTTTTAAGACGAACTTCCCCTCCCAACTTCAGACGGAAGAATTTTCTGTTCGCTTCTTCCCTAAAATCTTCTTGCTCAATATAAAGTTCTCGTGAGAAGGGCACTTTTCTGTTCCCGGCTGAATCATCTTCGGGATTGTTCTCTGCATCTAACCATTCTTCCTTTCCCTCCTCATAATTGGTAATCACCACCTTTAACGGATTCAATACGCCCATCACTCTTGGTGCAATTTTGTTGAGGTGCTCCCTTACATGAAACTCGAGCAAGGAAACATCCACCACATTATCCCGTTTTGCAATACCAATCGTATCAGCAAAGTTTCTGATGGATTCCGGCGTGTAGCCTCTACGTCTTAATCCTGAAATGGTTGGCATTCTTGGGTCGTCCCATCCGCTTACCACACCACTTTCAACCAACTGCAATAATTTACGCTTACTTACCACAGTGTGACTTAGGTTCCTTCTGGCAAACTCCCTCTGTTTAGGTCTAAGCTTTTTTTCAGATACCAATTGGTCCAAAAACCAGTCATAAAGTTCTCGGTGAGGCAAAAACTCCAATGTGCATAGAGAATGTGACACTTGTTCAATATAGTCGCTCTCTCCATGGGTCCAGTCATACATCGGGTAAATACACCAATCGGTATTTGTGCGGTGGTGTGCTTTGTGAAGAACTCGATACATGATTGGATCTCGCATAAGCATGTTGGAAGACTTCATATCAATCTTCGCCCTTAAAACATGTGCGCCTTCCTCAAATTCGCCATTTTTCATACCCTCGAACAAACGAAGGTTTTCCTCAACAGACCTACTACGGTACGGGCTTTCCTCCCCAGGTTCGGTTGGTGTGCCCTTTTGTTCCGCAATTTCCTCGGAAGTTTGGCTATCTACGTACGCCTTGCCCATTTTAATGAGCTCTACCGCCCAATCATAGAGTTGTTGAAAATAATCGGAAGCATAGCGCTCAGAATCCCATCGATACCCCAACCATTCCACATCTCTTTTGATGGCCTCGACATACTCCTTTTCCTCTTTAGCCGGGTTGGTATCATCGAACCGCAAGTTCACCGGAGCATTATATTTCAATCCCAGTCCAAAATTGAGACAAATCGAGCTTGCATGCCCAATGTGAAGATACCCATTGGGTTCTGGAGGAAATCGAAATCGCAGTTCCTCTTGGGAGTATCCCTGACTAAGATCCTCTTCAATAATATGCTCGATGAAATTCAGTGATTTGACCTCTTCTTCCATAACCGAAATTTGAAGCGCAAATGTAGCAAAATCCAGCCGTTGTAGCTATTATTCCGCATATAGGGTATACAAAGAAAGCCATTTCACAACACTTTTAATGCGGGCTACAACAATATCTTTCTAAAGCTGGGAAATAAAATCATATTTGTTATTGGAATGCTATATGGAAAAATCAGTGCTTTGGCGCTGTAAGAACTAAAGATCTTAAGGGGCACAATTACAGGGGCATAACTGTCAACAACCTCTTAAAACTAACGCAGATGAAAAAAACTAGTTCAATCATTAGCATTTTGGCGATTTTCTTCGCCGTTTTTGTGCTAAGTACGATGGGGCTAAATGCTCAAGTGCTTAACCAACCTACCACAGTTTGGACGGCCGCTTGTGCTTCCCCCGGATTTAATCAGTACACCGTAAGCTTCACTTGGAACCCTCCGTTGGTAAATTCAGACAATGAGTTCGTTTTGGAACTTTCAGACGCCAATGGAATTTTTGGTTCCCCTGTGGAGCTCACCAGAGTATCTGACAAAAACACTGACTTCAATTTTGATTTTGACATAGCTGTACCCACCAATGTCAGTGGGGAAGGTTACAGGCTAAGGGTTCGCAGTACAAGTCCTGCTAAGACCAGCCCTCCTACGGGGGCATACCCAATGCACTACATTGAACACAATTCGCCTTTGCTGATAAGTCAGGATGCCAATGGAACCATTCCTTCCGGAGGTCAAATTCAGGTTTGTGGAGGTGGGTCTATCACCTTGGCTCCTCACAATCTTCCGAATGCAGATAACTATCAGTACAATTGGTACAGAAGTGGAACCCCATTGAGTGAGAAGTCAAACGAATTAACGGTCTCCACGCCCGGAATGTACTATGTGGAACTCGATTATGGTTCTGTCTGTTCGGGTTCAGCCAATACGCTTTCAAATACCATCGAAATAATCACAGGAACCCCATTAGGCGTCGCAATCAACGGCCCGAGTACTGTTAGTCTGTGCGCCGGTGACCCACATTCACTAGTAGCGAATATTTCTGGTATGGGGTTAACATATACCTGGTACAAAGACGGAGCAATCATTTCTGGACCAACCCTAGAAGGTCACACTCTGGCTTTGAATACATCAATTTCCGGTTTTGACGGTAATTATGAAGTTGAAATTGAAGGCGCTGCTACCTGTACCGAACGTTCTGCGGCAGTAACCATTAACGATTTAGGTTCTCTTCAAGTGACTCGTGACAACGACGCCGACATTGTACTTTTACCCGGATTTTCACAGACATTATCTGTTTCATCAACTGCAGCTTCACCAACTTATCAATGGTTTAAGGATGGTTCTCCAATATCAGGCGCAACCAACAGTACTTTAAGCATAACTGATACGGGTATATACTTTGCGAGGGTTACAGAAACTGGCGGTCCTTGTGCAGGTGCACCTGTGGATTCGGCTTCCACCACTGTGGTAGCTCCCGATTCTTTTGAATTTATTGTAGAGTTTGTTGGCTCTTATACTCCCTGTCAAAATACGGATGCCACTCTAAGTCTTTCCACCATAAACGCGGTAGGGTCCTCAGGAGCCAAAACTGATGTAACCGCCGATTTGGAAGGCTCATTTGCCTACCAATGGTCCTACGACGGAAACGATATAAGTGGTGAAACCTCAAAAACATTGACAATCTCTGATCAAGCGAACAATGGGCAATATATCTTAAAAGGTGTATTGAACACTTATAATGTCTCTTCCAATTCCCAAGAGGTGAGGTTGGCTTCAGATGAAATATTGAGCATAACATCCAATAGCACCGTACTTTGTGTTGGTGCTGACCCAATAGCCATTACTACATCAAGAAATCTTTCGGGTGAGACTTTTGAATGGTTGAGGAACGGTTCTGTTGTTGATGCCTCAAATGAAAACATTGTCGCTTCCGAAATAGGAACGTATCAACTGGTTATTCGAACAAATGCCTGCCCAATTGTTTCCAACGAAATAGAGGTAAGGGCGTTTGATGAATCACTATTGGTGCTCGATAGGCCTCAGGATATCATTATTATAGAAGGTACTACTGAAACAGTTACCGCTAGCGGGGCCCAGTCTTACGAATGGTTCGATTCCAACAATACCTTGTTGGGAACATTGGATTCCTTCAGTTTCGAATTGGAAGGAGAGTATCTTCTTGTAGCTGATTTTGGAAACTGTAGCGTAAACCGTGTGATAACCATTACCTATAGGGACAATTTTGCCATTCCAAATGTTATTACGGCCAATGGTGATGGAATAAATGACCTATGGGTGTTGCCTAATACCTATTCTAGGGACCCCGAGGTTCTTGTAACCATTTTTGATGAAAGAGGGAAAGAAGTGTTTAGTCAGTTCAGTTACCAAAACAACTGGCCAGAATCAACCACTTCCTTTAACAAACAAAACATGATTTTCTATTATAGATTAACTAAATCAGGACGAAGTCTGAAACAAGGAACAATTACAGTCATTAAATAAGTAGAATGCGCCTCAACAAACCTTTACTACTCATCCTGTTGACTTTGCTATGCTCTGGCCTCAAAGCCCAAGAGGAAAATCCTTTTGTGGTATATGATGTGCCATCACAGAACTTGCTTAAGTTCAATAGGTTCTTAATAAACCCTACTTTCTCTACGGTTCGTGAAGACAAGTCGTACATCAACTTGTTTCACAGAAACCAATCGGTATCTTTTGATGATAACAATCAGATTTATTTTCTGAGCTATAGTGGTAGGGTGAGTGATAGAAGTGGTGTAGGTCTTAGTTTGTTTACAAACAGAGAGGGGCTTTTTAACAATTTTGGTCTTCATGCCAATTACGCCTACGGAGTGCGCCTTAGTCCAAAAAGTAATTTCACTTTTGGTGCCAACTTCTCATATTATCAAAGTGCCTTTAACCAAAATCGGGCCAACGCCGTGGAAGATGACCCTTTTCTATTGACTCTGGAAAGTAGTTCCCTAATCACTTTCCAGCCCGGTTTCAACATCTCTTTTGGAGCATTTGATTTTGGTGGTTTTGCCGAAAACCTTTTTGATTACAACCTTAAAAATAGCGAATCTGTAACAGATTTCAATGAGAAGACCTACTCAGGCCATTTACAATATACCCATCAGTTTAAAAATGCGGCTGGCATCTTGGAGCAAGGGCGGTTGATGCCTTTGGCCAGGGTCAGAAAAGTAGGGGAAGAAGACCTAACACTCGGTGGAAGTTTGGTAATGGATCTACCCAAATTAGGATGGATACAAGCTGGATATGATGACTTCTATGGTGCTTCAGCCGGATTGGGTTTCAATTTGAACAAAAACCTTTCAATAGGTTATACCGTTGAGAAGGGGCTGACCAACAATTTTGAAAACTTTGGTGTAAGTCATGAAGTCTCGTTGGCCTATTCGTTCACTCCAAACCTAACAGAGGATAGGGTGTTATTGGAAAAAGATGGTGACCAATTGGTAGAAAATGATGAAACCCCTACTGAAAACCTAACGCTCTCAGAAAAAGATCTTGAAATCGCCCAACTCAGGGAACAACTTGCTGAAAATGATGCAATTCTTGACGAGCTGTTGTTCCGCCAAGATTCCATAGAGACCACCCGAAGAAAAGATCTCGAAAAACGCTTCGAAACTGTAATGAAAATGGTTCGAAGAGAAACGAATGGAGCTCGTCCTGATATTGAAAAGCGAGCTGAGGAAATCTACTTTGCCAATATGGACAGTTCAGCGCTTAAGGCCCACAAGGGTATTCGGCCGTCCTCGAATTCTGGATTAGCCAATACGATGCCCTCCCAAAAGGTCATTCGTCTCGACAACTCTAATCAGAATAGGAAAGTGGGTAATAAAACTACTAGCAAAGATCGTGTAAGCATGGCTTCGCGAAGGTCTGCTAAAAAAGTACTTACACGGCATAAGTCTTTCGATATGCCCAATGTTGAAAATGGTCACTATTTAATTGCCAACGTTTTCCGAAATGATGAAAACTTGAATCGTTTCCTAAACGAAATGCATGCTCGAGGAATACAGGCCGACTATTTCGTAAACCCAAAAAACAACTTGAAGTATGTCTATGTGGAGAAATCCGAGTCAAGACGGGAAATTGCAAAAACTTATCGAGGCAACATAGACGGGAAATTTAATGGTTCCATGTGGGTAATGACCGTTCAGAACCCATCTTCCAGAAGTTCACAATTTGCTTTTACACAATCGAAAAAGAAAAAATCACCACAAAACAGACTGGTCAAAACGTTCGAGATAGGAGGTCTTGGCTCAGGTTTCTATATAGTTGCAGAAGTATTTGACCGAAGCAGCGAAGCGAGAAGACATATACGAAAATTGAAAACCGAAGGTATTGATGCCAAATATTTTGTCAATCCGGTGGACAATAAAAGATATGTCTACATCGAACGACACGATACCTGGACCAATGCGTTAACCTCATACTATAACGAACTAAACCCCTCGTACGAAGACGAAATGTGGATCGTACGGGTAAAACCAAACTACACCAGTTAAAATGACCAATCACATTTTAAAAACCATAATATGGCTTATAGCCATATGCCTTTTTGCTCATCAAGGTGTCGCGCAGGAAGTCCCATTTTCTCCCAGATTGCAGGATAATGGCAATTCCTATATAAACATCAAAGGGGACTATACTTTCCTTTCAAATAGTGTAATGAACCGTGTGTTTGCAGACGGTACTGGGGTTAACACCCCATATAATGGTAATGGGAGTAATAATAGCTTGCACGTAGAATACGTGGATATTGACTCTGACCCTACAACCTTTAATTCTAGTAGCTCGACTCTTACTTTGCCCGATTGTTCACAAATTTACTGGGCGGGATTATATTGGGCAG
>NZ_JANQIH010000234.1 GCF_028282265.1 Allomuricauda sp. | reverse complement strand
CTGCCCACCTGCGCCTCGAGCCTCAATGGATTCAATGGTCTTTCCGTTGACTTCATATGTATCGTGCCACCATAGATATCCGTATTCATTTTTGTCCTTGGTATCCTGCAATCGCCCATACTTCCCAAACGATTCAGCAACCCACGCTGCCGAGATAACCTGTTTTCCATTCCATTGCCCTTTGTTCAAATACAGCTGTCCAAATTTGAGCAGGTCCCTTGAGGTCAACATCATGCCTCCACCAAAGTAAGGCACAACCTCAGTATCGTCCGTTTGGTTGATGTAATTGGTTATTCCCAATGGAGCAAACAGCTTTTCATGCATGTAGGTTTCCAGGGGCATATCCAAGCGTTCGTTCAAGCACACACCTAGTAAAAAAGGGTTAGCAGACCCATAGTCCAGGTAAGTTCCTGGTTCTTTAATCATCGGGGCCTCCAAAACGGTTTGAAGCCAACTGTTAGGATTGTTGGGGTTTTGATAATAGTCTTCTTGAGCCAGATTATTCACATCCAATCCCGAGCTCATGGTAAGCAAGTCCTTTATCCGTATTTTGGATTTTAAGGAATCCTTGGTGTATTGGTATTCATTGGGAAGAAAATCGTACAAGGTTTCATTCACACCCTCAATAATACCTTCATCAATGGCTATGCCTATCACAGCCGAAGAAATACTCTTTGAGGCTGACCTCAGGTCATGGGGAATGTTGGCATTGTGCCCATCAAAATAGGTCTCAAAAACCAATTTGTTTTCTTTGGCTATCAGTACACTATGGGTATTGATCAACTTTTGCGCCTGAATTGTTTTGATGAGTCGGTCCAGTTGGTTTGTATCAATTCCAAAGTAATTACTATTGGCCGTATCCCAACCATCGTTTAACTGCCTAGGGGTATCTGCATTTTGGGATTTATCAACGGCATCCGATGTATATTCCCAACCATCTTCGGTATGCGTTAAACGGGTCTTTGTAATTAAGGCATCTGTTAGTAAAACTTCGATCTCGATGGTGTCATCCAATAGCTTTGCCCTAAAATTAAGGCCAGTATTACTGTCTTTGAAGAAGAGCTTATCTCCTTGCTTCTTGAAATCACTGGCCCAAGTGCCTCGAAACCGTTGATCTCCAAAAAAAGGATAAGCCACAAGATTATCGCCTTCTGACAATTCTGTATACAACATGATATCATCGGACTGTAGGCTATCGTCCACCATAAATGTGTTCCACTCCCCAACATACTTGTCTTTTTCTGTGCGGGCAAAGTTCACACGGTACAGAAACCTTCCCGACTTTATAAAACCTGTCAATGCTTTTTGGTCCTGGCCATGTTTCAAATCAAAAAACAATTGTTCATCCACATTGAACCGTATGTGATTCTTATGGGTTGACTTTACGGTTTTCTCCAAAAGCACTTTATCATTGGCTATGCCAAGATGGAGCGTATCATCTTCCAATTTTTTCAACGTCACTTTAAAATTGAAACTCTTTTTATTGGGCAAGTGGCCTATCCATTCCCCCTCAATGGGCTGCGGTGTGCTTTTTTGTGCGCAACTTGTCATCAAGAATAAGGACAGGAATAAAAGAATCAGTTGCTGTTTTTTCATTTTTTGAATGATTTAAATTCCAAAAGTAATGTGTTGCAAGGCTAGGAAATTGTATGAGATTAACATGGCAGGTTTTTCTTAATCGTTTTAGCTAAGAGTTTTTTAACAATACTTGGAAATCTAATGTCTAAGGTCTAGTGTTGGATGCTCGGTGCCCGATGTCAGAAAGCATTAGTATTTTTAGGAGAAATTATTCCTTTACATGAACGATGAAACCTTTCTTCAACTTAAGACATTCTTTCCTCAAGTCAATTTTAAAGACTTGGACGAATCTTGGTTTCATTCGCTTTGGTTTGAAAAAAGCTTTAACCAATACGATATTATTACCGAGGCAGGGTCCGTCGAGCGTTATTTCTATTTCGTTTTGGAAGGGGTTCAAGCTCTGTACATCTTGAATGAAAAAGGGCAGAAAGTTGTTTTGGGTTTCTCTTATACCGGCAGTCCCTCTGGTGTTTTTGATTCCTTTATTGACCAAAAACCATCCTCGACTTTTTTAGAGGCCCTCAAACCCTCCAAAATGTTGGCCATCTCCTTATCCAATTATCATAGCTTATTTGAAAGATATCCTGATTTTCATAAGTGGGGCCATCTCTTCTTTCAGCAAATACTGTTTGGAAGGCTTTATCGAGAAGTGGAATTGCTTACGTTATCGGCAGAACAGCGATATGTTGCCTTTATGCAACGCTGTCCCGAAGAACTAAGGGTCATTCCCCAAAAATATCTGGCCTCCTACCTCAATATGAAACCTGAAACGTTTAGTCGGTTAAGAGCTTCTGTCACCTACTGAGAACCTGACTTATTCTTGCCTGTAACTTGGGGACTATCTCTTCTTCAAACCACGGGTTTTTGGACAGCCAAAAACGATTTCTTGGAGAGGGGTGGGGTAACACAAAGTAATGCGGCAAGTATTTATCGAAGTTTCTAACAGTTTCTGTGAGGTTCTTTTCCCTTCTATCTGCCAAATAGTGTTTTTGGGAATATTGCCCTATCAAAATAGTAAGTTGAACGTTGTTCATTTGTTGTAACAGCAAATCGTGCCATTGTGGGGCGCACTCAGGGCGAGGTGGCAAGTCACCTGATTTACCTTTTCCCGGATAACAAAACCCCATGGGCATGTGGGCTACCTGGGTCTCATCATAAAAGGTTTCATCGGTCACGCCCATCCACTTTCTAAGTTGTTTTCCGCTTTGATCATCCCATGGAATACCCGTTTGGTGCACCTTAGTACCGGGAGCATGCCCTATAATCAAAATTTTGGATTCTGGGTGCCCTGCTACAATAGGTCTGGGACCTAGAGGTAAATCCTTAATACATATTTTACAAGCCCTGATGTCAGAAAGTAGTTCCTTCACTTTTATTTTCCTTGAACAACAATAACAAACTCACCCTTCGGTGGTTTGTTTTCAAAGTACTTCAAAGCCTCGGTGATAGTCCCCCTAACAGTTTCCTCATGAAGCTTGGACAATTCCCTAGAGATGGAGATACGCCTGTTCGCTCCAAAATAATCTGCAAATTGGGTCAACGTTTTAACCAACTTATGTGGGGATTCATAAAAAACCATGGTTCGGGTTTCTTGTGCCAATTGTTCCAACCGGGTTTGTCGTCCCTTCTTTACAGGTAGAAAGCCCTCAAAAATAAATCGGTCATTGGGTAATCCACTATTGACCAAAGCGGGAACAAAAGCTGTCGCGCCTGGAAGGCACTCGACTTCGATGTCGTTTTCAATACAGGCCCGAGTTAATAAAAATCCGGGGTCCGAAATAGCCGGTGTACCTGCATCAGAAATCATTGCCATGGTGGTTCCCCCTTTTAGTTTTTCAATTAGGCTGTTGATGGTTTTATGCTCATTATGCATGTGATGGCTTTGCAAAGGAGTATCTATCTCGTAGTGCTTAAGCAACTTACCGCTGGTTCGGGTATCTTCGGCCAAAATCAAATCGACTTCCTTTAAGGTACTAATAGCCCTAAATGTGATATCCTGAAGATTTCCTATAGGTGTAGGAACCAAATACAGTTTTCCCATAGGCCAAATTTAAGGCCGTGCCTTCTTCCCTGTAAAATAAGATGTCAAGACAAAAACAAAGGCCAATACAGCTCCCATTTGTTGGCCATCACTGATCATATAGTGCGCAAAAAAGGCCAAAATCGAGTTAAAAAAGAAACCGGCGTAGGCCCATTCACGTAACCATTTGGAAAAATTCCACCAAATGGCAATCAGTCCAAGAATCTTGGCCGTGGCCATGGGATAGATGAGGTAAGTGGGGTAGCCCATTGCTTCGAAGAACCCACGAATCATTTCATGGTTGAACAGATAATTATAAACGGAGAAACACATGATGGCCGTCAACAATACCGTGGACATCCAGTAAGCAATTTTTTGGAGTTTCATATTTGGATAGGTTTATAATGAACCTCCTAAAAGTATGAAAAGAAATTTAGAGAGTCCTTAAGCAAACCTTCTCTCAATAAGCCCCATCAACCGTTCTTCG
>NZ_JANQIH010000222.1 GCF_028282265.1 Allomuricauda sp. | reverse complement strand
ACCAACACCAAGTTTTGTTCCACCGAAAAATCGTACGACGGCAATTAAAATGTTGGTGACATCAAAAGACTGTATTTGGCCATAGATGGGCATCCCAGCAGAATTGGTGGGTTCGCCGTCATCGTTGGCACGGTAGGTTACAGAGTCTATACCCAATTGCCAGGCATAGCAGACATGGTTCGCTGTTGGATGTTTTTTCCTCAACTGTTCTATAATCTTTTTCACCTCTTCTTGGGATTCCACGGGAAAGGCATAGCCGAAAAACTTACTTTTTCTATCCTTGAACAACACCTCGGGCGAAGGGTTGTCAATGGTTTTATAAGTGTCGACATTTCCATCCATCAAAATAAGGCTACCAAAACTATACTTACTACGGCCAGGAAAATGCCTGCCCAGTTTTTGATGCTCATATGCTCCTTAAAAAGTAGAATGCCCAAAAGTGTAGAAAACATCACAATGGCCACATTATTAATGGTAAAGATGGAAGCACTGGCAAATCGATCATTCGATAAAGCCCGAATCAAAAAGAAAATTGAAAAGTAATTGGGGACCCCTAAAAGAATACCACCAGCAAGATTTCTCAGATTTATCTTTAACGATGTTTTGGGGGCTCTTATCAAAATAAAAAGAAGACCTGTGAGCGCGGCCGCACCAAAAATCATGGAAGAGAAAATAGGCACTTCCTCGTGTTCCAAATGTCTTTCCTCAAAGTACTTCATACTTGTATCGATGATTCCTGAACCTAAAAAAACCAACAACGGCAAAAGCAAGGCTTTTTTGGGGACTGTTCGGGTGTTATCCTTGATGGAGGCAAAGTAAACAGCTGCCAAAGCAAGAAGAATTCCCATTACCTGAAACATAGATAGCCGTTCCTTGTACATCAGAACTCCAAAAATAACGGGGATGGCCAAAGACATTTTGGTCGCTACAGAAGCTACGGATACCCCTGCCACCTGTGATGTTCGCGCCATAAGATTAAAGATGACAATAAAAAGCACCCCCAGCGCAAGTGTTCCCGCAAACCAAGATTTTGTCATTACACTTGAAAGCGAAAACGACCCTTCGTAAAGAAAAAGTCCGGTGATAAAGGCCACAACGTAATTGACTATAATGGCATAAAGTGTTTGGATTTTGTATACATCGAACAATTTGAAAATCACAAAAATGAGACTCGAGCATAAAACGCTCAATGCGAGATATACCATTATAAATAGGATTTTAACTGGGTAATATCCTGTTTTCCGACCAACAGGTTCCAGGTTTTGATGCCCAACTGTGAGGCGGAATCAGTATTCTCTTTGGTGTCATCGACAAACAAGGTTTCGTGGGGTTCCAAATCATTCTGTTGCAGGACGAATTCAAAGATTTCCAATTCCGGTTTTCGCATTCCCATCTCGTAGGACAAGTAAAATACTTCAAATGCATTTTTGAATCGATTGTATTTGTCCATACCCATGGTTTTCTTCACATATTCAATATGAATGTCGTTCGTATTGCTCAAGAGGAACAACCGATATTGGTTTTCTTGGGCCAACTGTTCCACGAAATCTAATCGGCTATCAGGAAAATCCAAAAAGATTGCATTCCAAACGTTGATTAGGTCACTTTCGGTTGCCTTGGGAAAAGCATTTGACACTTCTTGCAGAAATTTAGAGCTGGACACCGTCCCTTTTTCGTATTCCTTGAACAAAGAATCCAGTTCTGGGGTAATGCCCATAAAACCAAAGGGAATCATGGCTCTGGCCGTAGCTGCTTTATCAAGATTGATGAAAATATCACCAAAATCCAGTATTATGTTTTTGATCATGGAACAAGTAGGGTTAAGTTATCCGATTGAATATGCTCTTTTTTAATAGGGGTTCCTGAAATTCTCGGTGCCAAAATACCTGAGCCAAACGATGAAGGTCCTTTAAAGACTCGGGCTTCGTCCCATAGATTTTCATCAATAAACGTTTGAAGCGTTTGGCCCCCTCCTTCAATAATCACGGAGTTAATCTCGAGCTTGAAAAGGATACTACAGATTTGTTCAGCCAAATTCTTCCTGAAATCTGCAACCTCATAAGCAACACCATCCTGATAATTGTTGTGCTCAAGGCTTTGGGTGATTACAATGGTCTTTACGCTTCCATCCAAAACATTAAAATTCAGAGGTGTCTTCAAATCTTTATCGAGGACTATCCTTATCGGATTTTTCCCTTCCCAATCTCTTGTAGTCAAACTGGGATTGTCTTCTAAAACCGTATTGGTACCCACCAAAATAGCCTGCTCTTCGCTTCTCCATTGATGGACTCTTTGACGGGAGTATGCGTTGGTAATCCAGTAAGGTTCTGGCTTTTGATCTCTTTTTAGAGGGCTGGGCGCTATAAAACCATCTTGGGTTTCAGCCCATTTTAATATAATGTACGGTCGTTTTTTCTCATGGAAATAAAGAAAACGCTTGTGATGTTCCCGACATTCCTTTTCCAAAACACCAACGGTTACCTTGCAACCATTATCCTCCAATCTTTTGATGCCCTTTCCGCCTACTTTGTCATGTGGGTCCATGATTCCGATAACTACTTCAGGAATTCCCTTTTCAATAATAAGATTCGTACAAGGAGGTGTTTTTCCAAAGTGTGAGCAGGGTTCCAGACTTACATAAATTGTGCTTTTGGGAAGAAGGGGGGAATCCTTGACAGAGTTGATTGCATTTACCTCAGCATGAGGTCCGCCATACGGACTGGTGAAGCCTTCTCCGATAATGGAATCCTTATGAACTATAACACATCCCACCATAGGATTCGGAGCTGTGCTG
>NZ_JANQIH010000197.1 GCF_028282265.1 Allomuricauda sp. | reverse complement strand
TATTGTGACGGTTGAATTCTCAAAACAAAAAGGGAAGAACATGGTGCATACAAATACCAAGTGTTGTACAAACTGTTCTGCTGAAGAACATCGTGATGATGCCACACACTGCTACAATTGTGGAGAAGCACTATGAACTCCAAAACATTAATTGCTGTGGTCGGCCCCACAGCCATTGGAAAAACCCGTTTGGCAATTGCCTTGGCCCAACATTTTGACACAGAAATAATTTCTGCTGATTCCCGTCAATTTTATAAGGAAATGATGATTGGTACAGCCGTACCCTCAACGGAGGAATTGCAAAGTGCCAAACACCATTTCATACAACATAAAAGTATCCATGACCCCTATTCCGTTGGGGATTTTGAAAAAGATGCGATTACATTACTTTCTGATCTTTTCCAAAATAATGATGTCTTAATCTTGGTTGGAGGAAGCGGTTTGTATGTGGATGCTGTAGTAAACGGCCTGGATGAGTTTCCGGAAGTAAAACCTAAGGTTCGTGAAAATCTTAATAAAAAACTGGCTTCAGAAGGTATTGAGGCCCTACAGGAAGAACTTAAAATACATGACCCTGATCATTATGAACAGGTCGATCTAATGAACCCACATCGACTCATTCGTGCGCTTGAGGTTTCCATTTCTTCTGGCCAACCCTTTTCCTCATTCTTAAATCGAGCCAGAAAAAAGAGGTTCTTCCGAACGGTCTATGTTGGAATTCATGCGGATAGGGAAATCATCTATGACCGAATCAATAAACGAGTGGATATGATGATTGATAACGGTCTGTTGGATGAGGTAAGTCAGTTACATGCTTTTAAGCATCTAAACGCCCTACAAACGGTTGGTTATCGGGAATTGTTTCAATATCTTGAAGGAAAACATAGTTTAGACTTTGCCATTGAGGAGATAAAAAAGAACACCCGACGGTTTGCCAAACGGCAATTGACTTGGCTACGTAAAAACAACGAAGTTCTTTGGGTTGGGCTCAATGACTCTTTCGAAGAGACTCTCAGAACTATCAAATCTAAGTTGGGACAGGGAAATGCAGAAGAATAGCACAGTTTTCATAATAATGGGCGTTTCCGGTACAGGAAAAACAACCGTGGGGATGTTATTGGCCGAGAAATTGAAAATTCCCTTTTTTGATGGTGATGATTATCACCCCAAATCCAACGTTAGTAAAATGCAGCAAGGTATTCCCCTGAATGATTCAGATAGAAAAGGATGGCTTATCAAACTCAATTCCCTGGCCCAAGAACACAAACGGTTGGGAGCAGTAATCGCTTGTTCGGCACTCAAAGAATCTTATCGGACAATACTCAAAAATGAAATGGAAAACGAAATGGGATTTATTTTTTTGGAAGGTTCTTTTGAACTTATCAGAAAAAGGATGGAACAGCGCGAAAATCATTTCATGCCTATAGAGTTACTGCAATCGCAGTTTGAAGCATTAGAAACTCCTAACAATGCACTTACCCTATCCATCCAACATTCACCAGAAATGTTGGTTTCACAAATTTTGAAGAAAAAAAAATAATTCCCTTTTTTATTTGATGATTTGTCAAAACTTAACACTAAAAAAGAGGCATATCCATTATATTGTGAAAATTTACAGATTCGGTGCCGTAACAAAACGCATCCAATTACGTCTAACGTACAACTAATTTAAATTTTACCTAAAATGAAAAAAGTATGCTTTTTGGCAGCTTCTATGGTCGTACTGGCCAGTTGTAAGGAACAGCCAAAAGAGACCGCTGAGGTCGAAAAAATACCGGGTATTGTATTGGAGAATATGGATACCACAGTAAGTCCCAAAGAAGATTTCTACAATTACGTAAACGGAAATTGGATGAAAACGACCGAAATTCCAGAAGATCGCACCCGCTGGGGAGGTTTTTCCGTTCTAAGAAAATCAACAGATGCTGATGTTTTGCAAATCATAGCAGACGCCAAGGCAAACAACACCTACGACGCTGCCACAGATCAAGCGAAAGCGCTCGCTATCTTCGACACTAAGATGGACACCACTACCAGGGATGAAGCAGGAATTGCTCCACTACAACCAGCTCTTGACGCCATAGCGGGCGTTCAAAATCTGAATGACCTTCAAACCATACTGGCCCAAAACCCCTCGGTATCTTCCCCGTTTTTTAATTTGGGGGTATTTGCTGACTTGAACAACAGCGCCATGAACGCGGTATACCTAGGACCCGGTGGTTTAGGTTTGCCTGAAAGGGATTACTATTTGGAGCAAGATGACAAATCCAAAGAGATTCGGGAAGAGTACAAAAAACATATCGTTAGAATGTTGCAGTTTTTAGGGGATAGTGAGGAAAGTGCCACAGCTGCTTCAGAAAAAATACTGGAATTGGAAACGCAGCTCGCCGAGCCTCGCCTAAGCAAAGTGGAAAGAAGGGATGCCAGAAACTTGAACAATCCAAGAAGCATTGCTGAAGCCGACGAAATGCTCTCAAGTATCGACTTGAAAAAGGTTTTTGCTGATATGGGCGCTACCAAAGAGTTCGATACCTTAATGGTTACGCAGCTAAACTATACGAATGTCCTGAACGACTTTTTAAGGAATACTTCTCTTGATGATATCAAAACCCTAGTTCGATGGGATACTTTCAACAGTGCAGCAAATCGTCTCTCCACAGATATTGAAAAAGCCAATTGGGAGTTTTACAGCAAGTATTTAAGAGGTGCTGAAAAACAACGTCCGGCTGACGAAAGAGCCTTGGCCACAGTGAATAGATCTGTCGGGGAAGCCCTTGGTCAACTTTATGTTGATGCCAAATTCCCTCCTGAGGCAAAGGCTAAGGCAGAGAAGATGATTGCCAACGTCATCGAAGCTTATAAAGAACGTATTACCAAGCTTGATTGGATGGGAGATTCCACAAAAATAAAAGCGATTGAAAAACTAGATAAGTTTACGGTCAAAATTGCTTACCCTGATAAATGGGAGGATTTTTCTTCTATGGAAGTTTCCGCAGACAAATCATATTTTGATAATATGATCGCTGTGGATAAATGGCAACTCAAAGACAACCTTGCGGATATAGGTGAACCTGTGGATAAGAGCAAATGGGGAATGTCACCCCAAACCGTGAATGCTTATTTTAATCCACTGAACAATGAAATTGTATTTCCTGCAGCAATACTTCAACCACCCTTTTATAACTATACTGCCGATGAGGCTGTTAACTATGGTGGCATAGGCGCAGTTATCGGTCATGAGATTTCCCACGCGTTCGATGACAGCGGTTCTCGTTTTGACGCCAATGGAAACTTGAAGAATTGGTGGACCGACGAAGATTTGGCTGCTTTCACCCAACGAGGGGATTCACTAGCTGCCCAGTACAATAAGGTTGAGGTGCTCCCAGATGTTTTTGTAAACGGAAAATTCACCCTTGGTGAAAACATAGGAGACCTTGGGGGTGTTTTAGGCGCCTATGACGGACTTCAACGTCATTTTGCAGAAAATGGTCGTCCAGAAAATATCGATGGGTTTACTCCCGAACAACGTTTCTTTATGTCATGGGCCACAGTATGGAGAACCAAAATCAGGGATGAAGCTTTACAGACCCAGATTAAAACTGATCCACATTCACCTGGTCAAGTAAGAGCAATACAGCCTCTCTTGAATGTTCAAGCTTTTTATGATGCTTTCGATATTAAAGAAGGTGATAAAATGTATTTGGCTCCGGAAGAAAGAGTTCAAATTTGGTAAACGATTTTTAAGAATCATCAAAAGGGGGGATGCATTTGTTTTCCCCCTTTTTTATTTCCTAATATCCAAGTCCACCTGTTTAGAGGGATGACATACGCTTATACAAATTCCTTTATATTTGGGATTCTAGCTTAAACCAAACTGGATTCCATACAATGACTCTTTCTCTTGTTTTGGCCGTAATTGCCGGTATTACCGTCTTACTGTTTCTTATTCTTCGACTAAAGATAAACGCCTTCATCGCATTACTTATCGGAAGTATCACCGTTGGGATTATAGCAGGGCTGGATGCAAAGGAAATCATAGCCACTATACAGCAGGGAATGGGAAATACCCTTGGTTTCGTCGCGACAGTGGTAGGTCTTGGAGCCATGTTTGGCGCTATTTTGGAAGAATCGGGTGGTGCCAAGACCATCGCCAATTTCACCGTTTCCAAATTCGGATTGAAACGTGCGCCACTGGCCATGGTAATATCAGGTTTTTTGATTGCGATACCGGTTTTCTTTGATGTTGCCTTCATTATCTTAGTTCCCATGATTTACGCCTTGCAGCGAAAGACCTCAAAATCACTGCTGTTATATGCAATTCCATTACTTGCGGGATTAGCCATTACACACGCCTTTATCCCTCCTACTCCTGGTCCAATTGCCGTTGCAGATATCATTGGAGCTGATTTGGGTTGGGTCATCTTGGTTGGTTTCCTTGTCGGAGTTCCTACGGCCTTGATTGCTGGGTTATGGTTTGGCAAATTGATATCGAAACAGATTTTTGTGGAAGCACCCCAATTGACGGACAAACAAAAAGAAGACCAACTCCCGCCAATTTCACAAACCTTGCTCATTTTGGCCTTACCCATCTTTTTGATTCTTTTAAACACCATTACCTCCTCAGGAGCCTTGGGCATTTCAAATAAGACGGTGTTAGAAGTTATTGCCCTAATTGGTCATCCTTTTGCAGCGCTGATAATTGCAAACATTTTGGCTTGGTATTTTTTTGGTATTCGACGGGGCTTTACCAAAAAGCAGTTATTTGAAATCACAACGAAATCATTGGCTCCCGCGGGAACCATAATTTTACTAACCGGTGCCGGAGGTGTTTTCAAACAAGTTTTGACCAATACCGGGGCAGGTAAACTACTGGCCACCTCGTTAAGCGATGCGGGCATACCCGTTTTGGCCTTTGCCTTTATAAGTGCGGCGATAGTCCGTATCATCCAAGGGTCTTCCACGGTCGCGATGATAACGGCTGCTGGACTCATATCTCCATTATTGATTGAAGCATCGCTGAAGCCCATTGAATTAGCGTGTATGGTCATTGCAATAGCCTCAGGAGCCAGCATTTTTTCCCATGTCAATGATAGCGGGTTTTGGTTGGTAGGTCAATACTTAGGTATCTCCGAGAAGGAAACCTTTAAATCATGGACTGTAATGACCACCATTTTAGCCTTGGTTGGTATCCTAACAGTATCCCTAATTTATTTGATGGTATAAAAAAACCACCTCAAGGGTGGTTTATGGTTTTTGAAATATTTTCTATTGATTTTCGGCCTTAATGACCAATCGGAATCCTTCACCGTGAATGTTAAGGATTTCAACCAAATCATCTCGTTTTAAATACTTTCGAAGTTTGGCGATGTAGACATCCATACTTCTTGAAGTGAAGTAGTTATCATCTCTCCATATTTTGGTCAATGCCAATTCACGGGGCATCAAATCGTTTTCATGAAGGGCCAGCAGACGCAAAAGCTCATTCTCCTTTGGAGACAACTTAATGGGCTCTTCCTCCTTATATTTTAGGAATCGGAGTTTTGAGTTCAAATGAAAATTTCCAATCTGGAATTCAAATTGCTTGCTGTCAGCCAAAGTGCTGGAAGCTTTTCTCTGAAGAATGGCTTTAAGTTTCATAAGCAAAACTTCAGAATCAAAAGGCTTGTTCAAATAATCGCCGGCTCCAGCTTTATAACCTTTAAGCACGTCCTCTTTCATAGTTTTTGCAGTAAGAAAAACTATCGGGACATTTTCATTTTTCTCCCGAATCTCACGTGCCAGGGTAAAACCATCTTTATAGGGCATCATTACATCCAGAATACAGACATCATAGTTGTCCTTTTTGAACTTCTCAAATCCCTCCATTCCATTTTTGGCCAAAACGACATCAAAATCGTTCATGGACAAATAGTCCTTTAATACAATCCCAAAATTTGGATCGTCCTCAACTAATAATATCTTCTTTTTTTCTGTTTCCATGTGTTTTATATTAATGGAAGCTTGATGTAAAAAGTGCTGCCTTTGCCTTTTTCACTTTCCGCATAAACTTCACCTTGATGATCTTCAATTATTCGTTTAACATAGGCCAAGCCTAAACCATGGCCCTTTACATTATGTATATCTCCGGTATGTTCCCTATAGAATTTTTCAAAAACCCTTTTAAGGACCGCTTTGCTCATACCAGCCCCTTGATCTTGAATTTTAATGACGATATTGTTTTTTACCACTTCTGTATACACATCAATTTTTGGCGAATCAGGAGAATATTTAATAGCGTTATCCAGAATATTGACCAAAACATTGGTAAAGTGTACATCGTTCGCAAGCACATCAGAGCGTTCGGCATTCAGATGCGCCTTTGCATATCCACCCCTATCGGCTACTATTAAATCGACATGTGCCAAGGCAACCTTAATAATATCATGCGCATCGATCCTATCCTTACGAATGTCCAACTGGTTTTTCTCTAGCTTCGAGATTCTTAGCACATTTTCTACCTGCGCATGCATTCTCTTGTTTTCGTCCCTAATCATGCCCAAATAGCGCAATACTTTTTCAGAATCTGTAATGGACTTTGGATTTCGTATGGCCTCAACCGCCAAATTGATAGTGGCAATAGGTGTTTTGAACTCATGCGTCATGTTATTGATAAAGTCTGACTTTATCTCGGATATCTGTTTCTGCTTGATAAGCTGATAGATTGCGCTGGAATAAGCCACTACAATTACCAGGGTAAAAATCAGTGACAAAAGTGCCATACTCATTATAGACCGAAAAAGGAACTTTTTCATATTTGGAAACGTTAGCAGTAAGGAAAAATTGGTCGTTCCCTCGCTATCCTTAAAAATAGGCGCCCGATACATTTTCGATTCCGAAAATTTGAATTTCTTGGATTGTACCTTAGTTGGGAAACCCCTGCTGTACACTCCATATTCAAAATCGATATCTATGTTCCGATTGGTCAGTTCCTGGGTCAAAAGCAACTCTATTTCCTTCTTGGAAACTCTTTTATGAATGGGCCTAGTTTTGGCATACTCCATAAAAACGTCCTCCCAGACCGCCTTATCTATACTTGATAGTCCCCCTATTTTTTCAGCTCTCTGAATGGGTGTTAGGCTATATCTTTTCCCATCTAGTCCGTATTCTTCCTTAAAAATCGCCTTGGTTCTTTTACTTGTATAATTTTTGAACGTGGTGGTATCCTCGTCGTTAATTTCATTGTCAAAGAACGTTGATGTAATATCGTAATCCTCCTCTAAAATCCCGTGGGAGTAGAAGGCTATCTCATCCGAATTTAAATCCCGATCAACAAATAAAAAATTTCTGAACTGGGTTGTTTTAGGTTGTCCTATGCTATCGACCAAAGAAGCCAATCGGTCCGAATAATCTTTCATCTCACGCTTCTCCACCCGATTTGCTACCCTGTCAAGAATGTCCGTTACCGTCCTTGAGAACTGCTCTTCTTTATCTTTTACCGAAGTTCTTATCCAATAAACCTGAACAAATATGATTCCAGTTAAGGACAAACTCATCAGAATGACCAGAAGAACAAAAAGCTTCTTGTTCATTGAAGTAAAATTAGAAATTTAACATTTAGAGCATTTATCGTTTAACCTAACCTTAACAAAAATGTTAAAATTGCTGGTCAATCGTCTTGGTTGGCTAGCTTTTCGTGTATTTCAACGACTTGTTTCTCAGTAGTTATCAAATCAAGGTTTTCGATAACAAAGTGTGCCTTTTCTTTTTTCTGGTCATCCTTCATTTGATTTTTTACTCTTCGCAGCACCTCATCGACACCTACTTGATCTCTGGCCATAACACGTTCCAAACGAAAATCCAAAGGTGCTGTTACCAAAATTACCGCATCATAATTTTCTTCTGCCCCATTCTCGAAAATCAACGCGGTTTCTTGAATAGCATACGGCGTATTTTGCTGGGTCAACCAATGTTGAAAATCTTCCCTGACCACCGGATGCACGATCTCGTTGAGTCGTCTTAGCATATCTGGGTCAGCGAACACTATTTTTGCAATGAATGGCCTGTTCAGTCGGCCCTCCAAATACGATTCGGGGCCTATCAGGTCAATAACGCGCTCGCGTATTTTTTGAGAATCGACCATTAGTCGTTTTGCTTCATAATCGGAATCGTACACGGGCACCCCGAGCGCCCTGAACATTTTGGCTACGGTACTTTTTCCGCTTCCTATACCCCCTGTCAATCCAACTACCTTCATTGTCTTTCCAACACAAAGTTGACGGTTCTTTCTTGAATGCGCACTCCATATATATCTTTGGGACTTTGCGCAATACGCAACAATAAAGAATTGTTGTTCGCTCCCGACAGTTGCTTATAATCTGCAACTATAGCAAAATCCTCAGGTGTGATTTCCTTTAACCTATCGATGGAGGCTTTGCAAATCAGGGATATTTTATTTGGGAACAGTTTTATCACATATCCCTCAGGAAAATTCCTTGGCTGTATGGATACCTCGAATTCTTTCTCAGAAAAACGTACCACCTCTCCTGAAATGGACACTCTACTTGTTGAAAAAATACTGTTTTCCAAGGTACTGGGGAAATCTAAAACAGCTTCCACCGAAAAATCCGAAGAAATATCAGCAAGGTTGATTTGTCTGGTGTTTACAAAAAGTAGGGTATCAATTTCACGACCGGGTCCTTTCACCAATATGGAATCTGGTTCCAATACCATCTCGTCTTTTAAAATATAGTTGGATTGGTACTGAACATTGATTTTGGGCTTAACGGCTATTCTTTTTGAAGAGACCTTGTACAAATCCACCAAAAGTCGATTCCTATCTAAATCGAGGAGAGAGACGCTTTGCGAAAACTGGCGTTCCATTTGCTTCTTGATGTTATCCTCTGTCAGAACATATTGTCCGTTTTCATAATTGGCTTGGGAAACATCAATATCCATTTGTTTTTTAACCAAATTGAAGTAAAACAACCGAAACCCATTCGTTCTAATTTTAGCCTCGATTGAATTAACGGCGTTGTTGCCCAGCAACAGCGAATCGGGCAGG
>NZ_JANQIH010000164.1 GCF_028282265.1 Allomuricauda sp. | reverse complement strand
GAATCCACATTTTCAGCTTCGCCTACCAGCTCTACCTCATCATGCTTTTTGAGCAGTTCCTTCAATTCTTGCCGTGCCAATCTGGAATCTTCAACAATTACGGCCCTTATTTTCATGTCAAAGGAATTTTAATGTTGGCCACTACTTCTCCTGAATTTTCGTTCAAATCAAATGATGCTTTATCAGAATAGAGCAGTTTCAGTCGTTGTCTTATATTTTTGAGGCCCAGTTGTGTGGTGTTTTTAGCCATTTGCAGCTTTCCTGTATTTCGGACCTCTATTACCAACAACTCTCCCTCTTTTTTGATGCTTAAAACTATTCTTCCTCCCGTTTTTAGATTGGATATGCCATGTTTGACCGCATTTTCCACCAAAAGCTGGATGACCATGGGGGGTATTTCAAGACTCAGGGTATTTGGCTCAATTTCTTTGATAAACTCCAAACGGTTTTCAAATTGAATCTTTGACAAATCGATGTAGTTGTCAATCACCTCCAACTCTTCGGCAACCGCTATGGAATTCACATTGTTTTTTGTTAAGGAATATCTCAAAATCTCTGAGAGCTTCGTCAGCATTTCCCTTGACTTCTCCACATCTTCCAGCATCAAACCTCTGATATTGTTTAGGCTATTAAACATAAAATGAGGATTAATCTGGCCTTTAAGAGTATTGAGCTGGGCCTGTTTTAGGTTCGTATTGAGTTCAAGCCGTTCAATACGATCTCGGTTCAGTTTTAGCAGCAATTTGATTACCAAATAACAAACGACCCAGGCAGAAATGGTAAACATCGAGCTAAAAAGAATCAGCCAAACCTTGTTATAGTATTGAAGAAGCTTTAATTCGCTTTCAGATACGCTCAATCCTAATTTTCCATATACATATCCAAATCCAACGCTAAGGGTCCCATATAAAACTGCGGTAAGAATGGTTGAGACAAAAATTTTAGCGATATCTGAAAAACCAAAGCTTTCGAAGGCAATGTTTCGCTTCAGATAAAACCTTAAAATTGAGGTTGAGAACACACCTGTCAGCGTTCCCATTACCGTATTGATAATCAAAAATTCCAAACTAGTCTCCTTCAGGGTAACGAAGGACAACAGATTAATGAATCCCCAACCCAAGAATTGGAGCATCCAAAAGGCAATGTTTTGGTTTTTTTCTGTCAGGTTCATGGAAAGGCGTACTTACATCTTCAAATATACTTGACTTTAAGATGCTTTTAATGCACGATATGATAAATCAATTTACCTACCCCGAATCCCAAACCAAAAGAGACCACAACCGCAGCAAACGTAATGGATGCAATCTTTACGGCCCCTGCTTTGGTAACTTCATTTTTCTTGGGTCCCAAAACCATCACCTTGGAGTTGTTATTGATTTCAGATAGGGAACAGGACGTTATTGCCTTTCGCCCAAAAAAAGTGTATAAAAAAAGGGAAGCGACCACAAAGGAGAGGATGACCAGCACCAGGTTTTTATCTTCGCTCGTTAATTCAAAATATCCCAATACTGTGAAACATATTGCGGCCACTAAGGCCAATATTCTTCTATTTACTTTCATAGCTTTTATTTTTATAAGGTTTTGGTTTGTTCGTTTTTCCTCCTTTTTATCCAGCATTTTTTAGATTTTTTGCTATCGAGAAAGGCAATCCACACTAAAGAAGTACCTGTATAGAAAAAGGTGATAAAATCATTATTATCCCATCCTACGGTTTTCCCATAAATTCCGGTAAAGGCAAGGAACATCCCAACAAATACAAGGGTCCATTGAACTTTGGATAGTTTCATTTGTTTCCAGTTTAAGGGTTAAAGAATAACATGAATGATCAATGCTACAATCAACTTGGCTAAGGTTATCATGATTTTTGATTTATTATTTAAGACTAAAGTACTTTGAAAACAACCCCTGGAGAAGTAGATTATGACCAGTGGTAAAAACCATAGCATGAACGGTGAACGTGCTTATTTACGGGAATATCCCACAAAAAAAAGAGCCTTGATAAGGCTCTTTCTTTTAGTAATCGTCTACGTTGAGTCTCTAATCCTTCAAAGGAGCAGGAATCTCTTGTTGTCCCAAATGTTTCGCATAAAAGCCCATCATAGCTTTGTAGAGCTCAATTCTGTTCTCTTCTTTGCCAAAGCCGTGGCCTTCATCATACTTCACCATATAGGGTACATCAAAACCTTTTTCCCGTAATGCACTGACAATTTGATCGGATTCATCGATGTTTACCCTTGGGTCGTTGGCACCCTGCACCACAAACAATGGCTTTTTGATTTTATCGATTTGATTGACTGGGGATACTTCCACCATGATCGCTTTTTCCTCTGGGATATCCTCATCGTACCAAATCTCTTTGATAATTTTCAGATAAGGCTTCCAGTAAGGAGGAATCGTTTTCATGAAAGTGAACAAATTGGAAACTCCTACGTAATCTACTCCACAGGCATATAAATCCGGAGTTTTGGTCAATCCACGCAATACGGCATAGCCACCGTGGCTTCCACCGTAAATGGCAACTTTATCTGGATTGACCCAGCCCTGCTCAATCACATATTGAACACCATCTTCCACGTCATCCATAGCTTTTCTACCAATTTGTTTGAAGCCCGATTCCAAAAATTTCTTTCCATAACCTCCAGATATTCTGAAGTTCACCTGTAGTGTGGCATATCCCCTGCTTGCGAACAACTGCGCTTCAGGGTTAAATCCCCAAGAATCCCTTATACCCTGTGGCCCTCCATGAGGATTAACGATCAAAGGAACTTTCTCACCTGCAAGGGCCGCTTTCGGAAGCGTAATGTATCCGTGCAATGTTAGACCATCTCTACTTTTGAAGGTAATGGGTCGCATTTCGGACATATCTTCTTCCTTCAATTGTGGCATTAGATTATATAAGAAGGTGAACTCATCCTTGGCAACATCATAAGAATGATATTCTCCGTATAACCTATCACTTTGGATGAAAACCAAGTATTTATCTTCCTCATCGGTCGCATCGGGAATACTATATTGCTTACCAGGGAAACGGTTCACAATCCTGTTGTGCAACTTCGTATAGAAGTCACTTACTGGTACAATTTCAGTTTTTTCTCCTTCATATTGAAAGTAGTCCAGTTCGTAACCTCTTTTGCGGGACGTGCCCATATCTTGCACGTCGTAGTTATCGTTGGAGAATACTTTTTTCAAAATTTTGTCCTCCTTGAAATCATACAGCACCACCTCTGCCTTATCATTATCCAAATTGGAGACCACATAGGCATCATGCGGGTTGTCGGTAGCGTAATTGAACTCAAGGATTCCAAAGGCATCCTTCCAGTTAAGGCTTTTTGCCAAGCGATATCCTCCATTGCCATCCTCGTAATACAAATCCATCTCAACACCATCCCGCACTTTGGTATACGCTTTTAAGTTTCCATCCTTATCAAAATCGTATCCAGCAATCGGGTTGGCCGGATCATCATTGGTGAAAAGCTGTTTTAACTCTCCAGTAATGACATTGACCTTGTAGGGTTCAAAAACTTGTGGGTTGTTTTTATTCATCGAAACGATGATGTGGTCTTTATCTTCCTTCAACAACTCAGTAAATTGGGCCTGAACCCCATCGAATGGAGTCAAATCCCTAAAACCAGTTCCATCAAGATTTACTGCGTATACATGGTAGTTTTCATCACCTCCCTTATCCATTAGATATACCAAACGCTCGTTATTGATCCATCCGTAACCACGAACCAGTTCCTCTTTTTCTTCAATGGCTTTTTTCACTGCACCGGTCGCAACCTCCTTAACCATAACATGGCGTTTACCATTTTCATCTTTTTCGCGGTAAGACATGTATTTTCCATCTGGGGAGAAGCGGAAAGTAGAGGCCTTGGGCCTCGCAAAATAGTCCTCTACTTTGTAGCGATAATCTCCTACATCCAAAGAAGCCAACGCCAAAAGTTCGTCATCTGAGCTCACCAATTCTGGATTGCCCGGAATTGTTTTTTCTTTCTTTTCAAGGTTTAAAGGGAATTCCATTCCGCCTTGATAGAAGGTCCCCTTCATGGTTTCACCTTCCCGCTGGCCCACGTATTTTATTCCCGCTTGTTTGAATACGATAGTAAGCTCATTTTCAACCAAGGTGGTCTCGTCCATCGGTATGTCGGTTGCACCTTGGGATGGGCTATCCATGGTAGCGGAAAGCTCGCCATTTTCTTCGGTGACATTAAAAATCAAGGGCATTTCGGTTCCCTGAACATCGAGTTTTCCATGCCAAGAACCCACGACTTCCTGCGCTTGGGCAATAAATCCAAACGTAAGAAATAGGACCAATCCCGTGAATAGATTAAAGTTTTTTGTTTTTTTCATTTGTGACTAATTAGGGTTTTTTAATTGAGGTTTCTAAGAATAACATAGTTAGGACGTAATTTTCTGCCCTATGTTACAACATTCGCAACGCTAAATTAGACCCAACCCTTTGACTATCCGTCGATAATATGCCAAACGGTAAATAGAAAGACTTGAACGGGATTATTTCTTTTCAGGAGGGAATTTTGCAAAAACCTTGTCCACAACGGCCCTTAATCGCTCCTCACGTACGCTGGGCGAGGCATTGGAGCGATAACCACTCTCACTAACCGCTTGCCAGAAAAGGGCATCTCTTTGGGAGTCCACAAAATCGAATTGAATCATCCGTTGAAGACTTCCACCTCCAACTGGAATTCCCACGGAAAGTCCGCCTCCAACATTTCCACCTGTACCTCCTAAACCAACACCAACAGCATTATTGGGAGCACTTCTGAACTCATTGCTCAAAATGTTGATATAGAAATCAGGTTCCTCATCCAGTCGATATCCTTTTGAATGTAAAGTTGAATCCAAAAGGCGAATCAACCGTTTTTCATCCAGTCCACTCAGACCGGATTCGATGTCGGAAAAGTAATTGTATGTGGCATAAGACGAAAAGTTGGTGGATTCGTCATAATCATAATCCACCCTGACCGAACCACAGGACACAAAAAAGAATATTCCAAGGATAAAAACAAAAGGACGCATACCGTAAGACTTATCCTAAAAATACGCAATTAAAAAATGTAATTCGAAAATATGATCTGCTAATCGTTCAACAGCTTCCAGAGTCTATCCTTGAGTTCTTGTATACCGTTTTGGGCAACAGATGAGATAAATAAGTAAGGTACGTCCTGAAGATCTTTGTCCAATTCCATTTGCATTTCTTTAATGAGTTCTTCATCCAGCATATCACATTTTGAAATGGCTACCAGTCGTCTTTTGTCCAAAAGCTCAGGATTGTATTTCTTTAATTCATTAAGAAGAATATGGTATTCTTGGGAAATATCGTTGCTATCTGCTGGAATCAGAAACAGTAGCGTTGCGTTGCGCTCAATATGGCGAAGGAAATAATGACCTAATCCCTTACCTTCTGCAGCGCCCTCAATAATTCCAGGGATATCGGCCATAACAAAGCTTCTAAAATCGCGATATTGTACGATTCCCAGGTTGGGTTTTAGGGTAGTAAATTCATAATCGGCAATTTTGGGTTTTGCTGAAGTCATTACGGAAAGTAAGGTCGACTTCCCCGCATTTGGGAATCCCACTAGGCCTACATCGGCCAATACTTTTAGCTCTAACGTCAACTGGGTTTCCTCTCCGGAAATACCAGGTTGGGCATATCGAGGTGTTTGGTTGGTAGGGCTTTTGAAATGCCAATTGCCACGGCCTCCTTTTCCACCTTCCAGAACGATTTTTTCTTCCTGGTCTTCGGTAATTTCAAAAAGTACTTGATTTGAAGCTGTATCACGAATCACGGTTCCTAGAGGAACTTCGAGATAGACATCACCTCCGTCAGCTCCTGTGCTTCGGTTTTTGCTCCCGTGTTCTCCATGACCTGCCTTAAAGTGTTTTTGGAATTTGTAATGGATAAGGGTCCAAAGATTTTTGTTGCCCCGAACGATAACATGTCCTCCTCTACCCCCATCGCCCCCATCAGGCCCTCCCTTGGCGACATATTTCTCGCGATGCAAATGGGAAGAACCCTTACCCCCATTTCCGGAAGCCACATTGACCTTAACATAGTCGACAAAATTACCTTCGGTCATCTAATATTTGTTTTAGAGCTACTATTTTCTTTGAAATCGATATACAAAGTTGTTGCTTCCCCTCTCTAATTTCTTTGTAAGACTCAATTCTTTCGATAGTTTGTCTGCCAATTTTTCAACAGCCTTTTGAGACCGAAGGTTTTCCTTATCCACAAACAAAATTACTTGCTTAAAAAATTGAAAGGCATGATTCAACATTAATTGTTTTACCGCTAAATTGTAAGTTCCTCCCCAGTATTTCCTCGAAAGAAATGTCCATCCGATTTCAACGGCATCAGGAAAATCATTTAGCAATTTGAATCGTGAGCTTCCAATACATTCCCCGTTTTCCACATCTTGAATCAACAATGCCCCTTTCGATTTTATGGACTCCGTAAAGAATTTAAAAAAACCTGGCAGTGTATATCTTTTCTTGTCGGGATGCTGTTCCCAAATACCAGCATCTGAAGCCACTTTATAGAGCACTTTAAAATCATTTATCATGAGGGGCCTCACAGAAATCAGGTCATTTTGCAAAAATGGTTGGAGTTCAAGGCCCATCATGGGACAAATGATAACTATTCTTTTTCGAAAAGGTTATCAATAACCTTGGAAAGTCTTTCCGTAATCTCGTCGATACTACCTATTCCGTTAACCGAATGGAATTTACCCTGCTTTTCATAGTAAGATTTCAGCGGAGCAGTTTTTTCATTGTACTCGTCAAAGCGATTACGGATTTTGCTCTCATCTTGATCATCAGAGCGACCGCTTTCCTTGCCCCTTTCCAAGAGTCGAGCCACCAAAATGTCATCTTCAGCTTCCAAAGCTATGGTCGCATCAATTTTCATGTCCTTTGACTCCAAAAAGTTGTCAAGTGCCTCCGCTTGGGCGGTTGTTCTCGGAAATCCATCAAAAATGAATCCGGCGGCGTCACTATTTTTTTCAACTTCTTGTTTTAACATGTCAATGGTTACCTCATCCGGTACCAAGTCGCCTTTATCAATATAGGATTTGGCCAATTTGCCCAATTCCGTGTCATTTTTCATGTTATATCGAAACACATCGCCGGTCGAAATGTGTTTCAAATTGTATTTTTCCTTCAAGAATCCTGCTTGGGTTCCTTTTCCTGCGCCCGGTTTTCCAAAAAGCACTAGGTTGATCATATTACCTTGGTTTAATTGATATACTTCTTTTAAATTTCTTCCCAATTCGTTGTAGTCCAGACCATATCCCACTATAAAATCATCAGGAATCTCCAACCCTACATAATCAATATCATATTCCCCGTTGTAGATTTCAGACTTATAAAAAAGAGAGGCGATTTTGAATTCCTTGGCATTGGTTTGGGAAAACATATGGACCAACTGTTTCAACGTACGGCCTGTATCGATGACATCCTCCAGGATAATCACGCTTCGTCCATCCATATCTTCTGGAATATCCAAGAGACTTTCGACTATACCCGTTGAGGTTAGACCCTGATAGGAACTCAATCGCACAAAAGAAACATTACACGGATAAGGATAGGCCTTTAAGAAATCGGACACAAACATAAACGCACCGTTCAACACGCCTACAAACAAGGGCACCTTGTCTTTGTAATCTTCCGCGATTTCAAGAGCTATACGGTTTACAGCGGTAAGAATTTCTTCCTCCTTCAAGTAAGGTTTAAAGTGCTTGTCATGAAGTTTTATCAAGGACGCTTCGTTTTATTGGGTGGGCAAAGATAACACTTTTAAAGGCTCTTTTTGGGCTCTACTTTATAGCTTCAGGGAATTACTTTATTTTTGCGTTCATCTCAATCGATAATAGATGCATTTTTTCTCTTCGGATTTCAAATTGGGGATTCTTGGCGGCGGACAATTAGGTAAAATGTTGCTTTACGAAACCCGAAAATGGGATGTTTACACCAAGGTCATGGATGGTTCCCCTGATGCACCAAGTCGCATTGCCAGCAACGAGTTTACACAAGGTGACCTTATGGACTTTGATGCGGTCTACAACTTTGGAAAAGATGTCGATGTATTGACCATTGAAATTGAGAATGTAAATGTGGATGCTCTTGAAAAACTGGAGCAAGAGGGCAAAACGGTCTATCCTTCATCAAGGACCTTAAGAACGATTCAGAACAAGGCTTCTCAAAAGCTTTTTTATGTAGATAACAACATCCCAACTGCACCTTTTACACGATTCGCCTACACTTCAGAAATTGAGGACAGTATTTCCAATGGAGGCCTTCAATTACCTTTTGTCTGGAAAAGCGCACAGTTTGGTTACGATGGCCAAGGGGTAAAAATCGTTCGAACAGTTGAAGATTTGCAGACCCTGCCCAATGTGGAATGCATTGGCGAGCAAATGGTGGACTTTAAAAATGAGTTGGCTGTTATTGTAGCACGTAGCGCCAAGGGAGAAACTGTAACCTATCCTGTTGTGGAAATGGAATTCCATCCTGAAGCGAACCAAGTGGAATATGTCATCTGTCCTGCCAGAATTGCTCCCGAAGTAGCCGAAAAAGCCCAAAATGTGGCACTGAAGGTTTCCGAAGGCTTTGGTCATGTCGGATTACTGGCCGTGGAACTCTTTCAAACGCAAGATGACGAGATTTTGGTGAATGAAGTAGCTCCAAGACCACACAACAGCGGGCATTATAGCATTGAAGCCAGTTATACTAATCAATTCGAGCAGCACATTCGTGCGATTTTGGGCTTACCTTTGGGAAAAACCGATAGCAAGGTCGCCGGAATCATGGTGAACTTAGTCGGTGCGGAAGGGCATACGGGAGAAGTGGTTTACGAGAATATTGATTCGATTTTGGAATTGAAAGGCGTAACCCCTCACATTTATGGAAAAAAACAAACACGACCATTTCGAAAAATGGGACACGTTACCATCGTTAATGAGGATATGGCAGAAGCCAGAAAATTGGCACAAACCGTCAAGGAAACCATCAAAGTAATAAGTCAATAAATATGGGCAAAGTAGCAGTAGTTATGGGCAGTACCAGCGACCTTCCGGTCATGCAGGAAGCCGTTAATATTTTGAAAGGATTTGATATCGAAGTGGATGTTGATATTGTATCTGCACACCGAACCCCCGAAAAGCTTTTTGACTTCAGTAAAAACGCCCACAAGAACGGGTATTCTGTAATTGTTGCCGGTGCTGGCGGTGCCGCACACCTACCGGGAATGGTGGCCTCTTTGTCCCCGCTTCCTGTAATTGGCGTACCCATTAAAAGCAGCAACTCCATTGACGGTTGGGATTCCGTGCTTTCCATACTTCAAATGCCCGGAGGGGTTCCCGTTGCCACTGTAGCTTTGAACGGTGCAAAAAACGCTGGCATACTTGCCGCACAGATTATCGGAAGTTCAGACCAATGTGTTCTGGACAAAATCGAGGTGTACAAGCAGGGTTTGAAAGAAAAAGTAATCAAAGGTGCTGAGGAGGTCCGGAACAAAAAATAAAATCTTCTCTTTTCTCACCAAAACATCAAATTTTAGAGCTAAACTATGAGCAACCCGTTGCTAGCCCCATTCGAAACTGCTCCTTTTGAGCAAATTAAAAATGAACACTTCAAACCTGCCTTTCTCAAGGCCATTGAGGACGCCAAAAAGGAAATTGAGGATATCGCCCTAAATGACGATTCTCCAAGTTTTGAAAACACCTTGGAAGCTCTGGACTTTTCAGGTCAGCAATTGGATAGAATCTCAAGCTTGTTCTTCAACCTCAATTCTGCCGAAACCAATGATGAAATTCAGAAAATCGCACAGGAGATTTCCCCTTTATTGTCTGAATTCAGCAACGACATCATTTTGAACGAGAGCCTTTTTCAACGCATAAAAACAGTTTATGAGCAAAGACATGAACTAAAGCTTTCCGAAGAACAGAAAACCCTGCTGGACAAAAAATATAAGCGTTTCAGCAGAAATGGAGCCAATCTTGAAGGTTCCCAAAAGAAAAGACTTCGTGAAATTGATGCCGAACTGGCGAAACTCACATTGAAATTCGGCGAAAATGTTTTAGCCGAGACCAATAAATTTGAAATGCTGCTGACCGATGAGAAAGACCTAAAGGGTCTGCCGGAAGGAGTCAAAGAAGCAGCCGAACAATTCGCAAAAACGAGAAACAAGGAGGGCTGGTTGTTCACTTTGGATTATCCCAGCTACATTCCATTTATGAAATACGCCGAAAACCGGGAGTTACGTAAAAAACTGTCTTTGGCCTTTGGAAGCAAGGGATTTCATGAAGATGAACTGGACAATCAGGAAAACATTCTGAAAATAGTAAATCTCCGTCAAGAGAGAGCCAACCTTTTGGGTTACGAAACGCATGCCCATTTTGTTTTGGAGGAACGGATGGCAGAAGCACCAGAGAAAGTAATCGGTTTTTTGAGTGAGCTTTTGGAAAAAGCCAAACCTGCCGCCAAAAAAGAGTTTGATGAGATGCAAGCCTTCGCCAGGGACTTGGACGGAATCGAAAGGCTTGAAAAATGGGATAGTGCCTACTATTCTGAGAAACTCAAACAAAGGCGTTTCAATTTGGATGATGAAAAGCTGAAACCGTATTTTAAATTGGAAAATGTCATTGAAGGAGTATTTACGGTGGCGGAAAGGCTTTTCGGACTGAAGTTCAAAGAGGTATTTAACCTTGAAAAATACCATGAAGAAGTCAAAACCTTTGAAGTTTATAACGATTCGGGCAATTTTGTTTCACTTTTTTATGCCGATTTCCATCCTCGTCCTGGAAAAAGAGGTGGTGCTTGGATGACCTCATACAAAGGACAGTACACTCAGAATGGAGAAAACAGCAGGCCCCATGTTTCCAATGTATGCAATTTCACCAAACCAACAGCTACCAAACCATCATTGCTCACTTTTAATGAGGTTACCACACTTTTTCATGAATTTGGCCATGCATTGCATGGGATGTTGGC
>NZ_JANQIH010000140.1 GCF_028282265.1 Allomuricauda sp. | reverse complement strand
TTTTTAATGTACATGACCGATAATGGATATCTCACCATATTTATGCCTGTAATCCTTTTTCCCGGTATTCTTTTTAAAGAACTGCGTTTTAATCGATTCTATTGGGTATTGATTTTGTTGTTTACCGCGACCTTTTATTTAATCTTGGACCTAGTGGGCTATGTTCCCAACCACAAACACATATATGCATATTTGGCCTTGTCCGTCGCCCTATCATTATTCGTGGGTAAAGGTCAACAGTCCTTGGACTTTCTTAAAACACAGTCTCGTTTAATTATTGGTTTGTGCTTTTTATTTGCAACTATTGGTAAGTTTTTGGCACCAGAGTTTTTGAATAGTGTATTTTTTGATTTTACCAATACCTCCGATCCCCGTTTTTTTGGATCAACATCAATTTTAGGAGGGGTTGATGAATCCCTGTTAAAGGCGAATGAAGAGACTTTTGTCAACTTTTTAAAGACCAGCAATACAGGTGAAACTTTTGTGTTGCACGGAGCTGATGAGATTAAATGGTTCAGTTATTTTCTTACCTATTGGACCATATTTATTGAAGGTATGATTGGTATTAGCTTTTTGCTCCCCTCCCGCTTTAAACTGTCTAAATATAGAAACCTGTTTTTGGTTATTTTCATTCTTACCACTTATCCTATAGCCACAGTTACCGGTTTTGCGATTATTTTGGCATTCATGGGGTTTTTGCAATCCATTGAAAAAAATAAACTTACAGGGTACTCTATGTTTTACCTACTGGTACTACTTTTGTTACCTCTTAATTCCTTTCCGTTTACCCGGCTGTTTGCTTTGTTTACATAAAAAAAGGGCCCAATGTTGGGCCCTCTAAATCTTTACTTTACAGCAAAATCAATGTTGCGATTAATTTCCGCATTGATTATTATTGGTCGATACCTCGGAAGCATTCGTACTTGATTGTATTTCAATACAATTCTTGGTAGCATCCACCTGAATGGAATTAGAATTAATGGTTATATCGTTGTTGACTTCCCGAATGTAAATACCATGGTCGTTATTTCCAACGGTATTGATCGAGTTATTCGAAATTATTAAATCATTTGAACTAAAAACCTCCAATCCGTGATCCAATTCATTGTTTAGGAATTGAATTCCGTTGGCTCTATTAAAGTGAACAGAATTGTCCGGAGCGATAAGATTATCATTACGTACAATTATGTTAGCATCCAACGGTGAAGGTATATCCTCATTCACCGCTGTAAATTTATAAGGATTTCCATCCGCAATTTCGATAGTATTGTTGTAAAACTCTATATCCCTTATGTCAGTTGAAAATACAAAGACGCCGTGACAATTTTCCCGATTACTACGCAAAGTATTTCCATAGATTTTTGCATTACTCAATTTAACAGGGAAAATGCCCGTTTTAAAGTCCTCAGCTGTATTATCATATACCTCAACATCGTCGTTACCTATATTGTAGGCAATATTATATCCAATAACATTATTTCCTATTACCTTATTGTCAAAAATAGTATCGCTATTACTTGATGCTTTACCTGCCTTTATTCCTGTTCCATTTTCTCTGGCTTCCTGTGTTACCGCAGTTACAGTATTACCTACTATCCTTGTTCCATTAGCAGTAGAGTAACTTATACCATTCTCTGTAAAGTTACCTTCTATGGTAACGTCATATCCAATTGCTACTGTTATGGCGCCTCTCCTACTATTGGATTCTGTATTTCCCCTTATCAAAATATCATTCGCATATTCATAATAGAGAAATTCACCGTTATCTAATCTTTTACGTGTGGACTCTACGACCACACCAAAACCGGGAGCTACTCCCTCAGAGTTTGGCGTATCGTTGCTCGCGTTAAGAAACTGGTTTTTATCAATTAAAATATTAAACCCATCGGTGATGGAAAGATTGTTTCTTCTATTGTTATCGAAAATACAATCCGTAACCACAATATTGTTAGATGGTCTGTACGTATCAACATAAGTAAAGTTCAAGCTGTGAATTTTCATCCCATCGCCAAGGGCGTTTTTCATAAATACACCAGACACGTGAGTATTTACCGCTGCGTGTAAATCCAACAGATGCCCCCATTCTTGGGTTCCTCCTTGCGAATAATCATGCTCATCTCGGTCTCCATACAACCTCCCTCCAACTACATTAACATTGCTAGCATCTCTTACCGCCAACAAAGAATATTCAGAAGCATTATTGGGAAATACCCTAAGAATTGTATTGTCTGACATGATAAAAGTGAAATCGGAAGGTATATTAATTGCCTCACGAGTAGGGTAATAATTAGTGACGGTTGGATCGAACTTAGTTACCTCAAAATAGGCGTCCAACTCGTTGACCACGAAGGTATGGGCTCCCAAAGTTTTGCTTTGGTTTATGGCAAGTTCCATCATATCCCTATTCTGCAGGGCTATATCGGAAGTTGTGCTTCCCTGAGCCAAATTCCACCTATTAAAATAAAACACGAAAACTGGATCAATTAAACTTACGTTGCCTTCAACGTTTAACTCATGATTTAAGAGTCTACCGTCTATTTGGCCTCCATTAAATTTAAGGGTTCCGTTATATATTTGGCCTCCGTCATATTGTAAAGTAACATTTGATGGCAAATCAACCACATTGCCAGCTAGGTCAAGAGCGCATTCTAATGAAAGGGTCCCTCCAGATTCCAAAGAGGATAAATCATAGTCGCAGCCATCATTATTAACGGGCAAAAAGCTTTCAGAATCGGCATCCGGAATGTTGGGGGCGCCTGGTAGGTCATCCATTCCTTCATTTTCTGATTCACCATCGGTTTGAACAGGATCTTCATCTTCCAAAACCGCATCCAAAAGAAATTCCTGGTCCACACCACAGGAGTTAAAAAGAACGGAAATAAAAAACAATTTAATAATTAGGGGAAATCGTGGGGTCAATTTCATCTAAAGTAGGTTTAAGGTTTTTAAGTCAATTTTTTCTAAAATTACGATAAGAGTTCATATTTTATCGTTGAAATGAACACTTTTCGACAAAATGCACCCCAAATTTACGAGACATTAACTTCGTTTGGATTTTGTAAAAACAAGTTTTTTTGAGTGCTATTTGGATAAATAGGATTGTTCCAATAACGTATTTCGTCGATCGCTTATTGAATTTATTGGCCTTTTAAAAGACGACCAAAATCTTTCCAAAAAATATATTTAACTCTTTTTTAACTAAAATGAAGTTTTTGTAGTCTTTAAGCTTTCAGTCTTTTCAGGCGCACCATGGTCAAAAAGAGCAAAGGACGATTGGCAAACCATGTGAAAATCCGATGTTTACCTCTTGTTGAATAAATCTTTACAGGATAATTTTCGTCATTTTTCAGCCTTTTTAAAACATCTTTGATATATGAAGGTTTGTATTTAAAACGGTAGAGGCTAAAAAGAAACCCGTACAAGTAATTGCTCAACCATCCATCAAAAGCTTCCTGTTTCGATTTACCTTGGATATCATTCCACTCCTGTCTAAGGTCCTTACCTACTGTAATTGTGGCTTCGGCAAGCTTTTGCATATGAGCATCCGATCGAGAGTTCATTAGAGATGCGGGATTCAAGATATAATTATAGCAAATCAAGTCAATGCATTTTATACAATCTACTCGCTTCATCAGGCGAAAGGTCAAATCATAATCCTCAGGTCCTAAAAGATCTACCCTGAAATAAAGGGAATGCTCTTCGAAAAGACTGCGTTTAATGATACGACACCAAACATAATTAACATAATACCCTTTACTTAGGAATTCTGAGGGTGACATCCTTTCCGAACCAAAACTTAATTTCCTTAATGCATTACCAGTCTCATCAATATGTTGGAAACCGATTAGGTACATTGGGTCGTTTGAACTCAATTCCTGTAAGACCGATTCAAGAATATGAGGTGATAGGTAGTCATCAGCATCAATACACCAAATGTATTTTCCTTTAGCGTTTCTAATCCCATAGTTTCTTGTATATCCGGGACCATGGTTTTCGTTTGAAAAAAAACGAAATGAGCGGTATTCCTTGGCAAGTTCCTTGCAGATTGACTCTGTTTGGTCTTTCGACCCATCATTTACCACAATTACTTCGTAATTTTCCTCGGAAACTCCCTGTGATGTAATGGATTCAACACATTTTCTAATGAATTTCTCTGCATTGTAAGCAGGAATTACAAAACTGATTTTCATGGTCAATAGGTATGGTTGGTTTTTACTATTCCTTTTTACGTCCTTTGCGAAGTATGCTATGGAGCACTGGTTGACAATATAAATATTTTGGTGTCAATCATGGTAAAAATTGTATACGGAGTGTTTTTTATCCAAAAATATGATCAAATAATCGTAGGTAGTCCTTGGTTATCCTTTTTTGCATTTTCTTTGTCTGTTGTTTGACCAGCTTGAAATTGTTCCTACTCCCCCAAGCAACGTAAATTTGTATTTGATGACAAAACTTATTCGCTTAACCACTGTTCCACAATCTTTGGAAGGTTTATTAAGGGGGCAACTCAGTTACATGAAGAATCATTTCGAAATTCTGGCCGTTACAAGTTCTGGGAAGACATCTAATAGCCTTAAAAAGTTCACTCAAAATGAAGGTGTAGAGGTGCAGCTTGTAGAAATGACCCGAAAAATCACTCCTTTTAAGGATATTAAAGCTCTTTGGCAACTATTTGTTCTCTTCCGAAAGGAAAAACCTTTTATTGTGCACACCCATACACCCAAGGCGGGAACATTGGGAATGATTGCCGCTCGTCTAGCAGGGGTTCCCCATCGTTTGCACACAATAGCGGGACTTCCTTTGCTTGAGACTACCGGATTCAAGCGCAGAGTGTTGAACTTCGTAGAAAAGATAACTTATGCTTCGGCGACCAAAGTTTACCCTAATTCCTTTGGCTTGAAGGAAATCGTGTTACAGCAGCGCTTTACTGAAAACAAAAAATTAAAGGTTATAGCAAATGGTAGCTCTAACGGAATAAATACATCTCATTTTAACGCAAATAATGTAAAGCAAGAAGAAGCAGAACGTTTAAAACGTAAACTTCAAATTGAAAAGGCCCATTTCGTTTTTGTTTTTATAGGAAGACTGGTAAAAGACAAGGGAATCAATGAGTTGGTTTCCAGTTTTTTATTGATAAACAAGAGTCATCCCAATACCCGTTTACTTTTGGTTGGTAGTTTTGAAGAAGATCTTGACCCTTTGATGGACATCACGGTAGAAGCTATTAAGACCCACTCACATATTTTGGGAGTAGGCTGGCAAGATGACGTTCGCCCCTTCCTTAAAATTGCAAATGGATTGGTTTTTCCCAGCTATAGAGAAGGGTTTCCCAACGTGGTCATGCAATCAGCCGCCATGGAGTTGCCCAGCATAGTTACCAATATCAACGGATGTAACGAAATAATTATTGAAGGCGAAAACGGTCTAATTGTGCCGCCCAAGGATTCTACAGCACTACAATTGGCAATGGAGAAAATATTATCAACCCCTGAAAATGAATTAAAAAAAATGGGGGAGAATGCCCGAAAAAGTATAGTGGAACGTTTTGAACAAAGAATCGTTTGGGATGCGTTGCTTAAAGAATATAAAAGTTTAGAGAACGATGCTGTATAGGAATTTTTTAAAGCGGTTTTTGGATATGGCCGTGTCTTTGTTTGGGTTACTGATTCTGTCACCCATGTTCCTTGTCCTAACAATTTTGCTCGCAATAGCGAACACGGGAAAGCCATTCTTTTTTCAACGTCGTCCTGGAAAAAATGGCAGACTATTTTCCATAATCAAGTTTAAATCAATGAATGATAAAAAGGACTCTAAAGGTAATCTTCTTCCTTTTGAAAAAAGGGTTACCCCGGTTGGGAGTTTTATTCGAAAATATTCTCTTGATGAAATTCCCCAGCTACTAAACGTGCTTAAAGGGGATATGAGTCTAATCGGACCACGACCTTTATTGATACAATACTTGGAGCTATACAATTCAGAACAAAAAAGAAGGCATCATGTCAAACCAGGGATCACGGGATGGGCACAGGTTAACGGTAGAAACGCCATTTCTTGGGAACAAAAGTTTGAATTTGACGTTTGGTATGTAGACAATCTCTCCTTCTTATTAGATCTGAAAATATTTGGAATGACTGTCAAAAAAGTTTTCATGAAAGAGGGAGTCAATAACCAAAGTAATCTTAATATGCCTGCTTTTTCTGGGACTCCCCTACCGCATTCCCAATCAAAAAACGAATCAAATGCCGAATCGTAAAAACATTGTTTTGATTGGCGCCGGAGGCCATGCCAAAGTCATAATGGACATCGTAGAAAGAGAAAACAAGTATGTTATAGTTGGACTGATTGACTCTTTCAAAAAAAAGGGCGATAAAATACTTGATTATGAAATAATAGGCAACGAAAATGAGCTTTCAGAGCTTATGGTGGAACATAATTTCGATTCAGGGATTATAGCTATCGGAAACAATTGGACCCGAAAAATTTTTCATAAGAAGATTAGCACAGAGCATCCCGATTTCAAATTTGTTAGTGCGGTCCATCCCAAATCGATAATTGGAAAGAACTGTGTCATAGGCTACGGTACTGTGATTATGCCGGGTGTTGTGGTGAATAGCGATGCTGTGATCAAGAACTTTTGTATCGTAAACACCAGTGCTTCCGTAGGACATGACAGTTTTATGGAAAACTATTCCAGCCTAGCACCAAAGTCTGCACTGGGTGGGGGAGTTAAAATTGGAAAATGTACTGCCGTGGGAATGGGAGCTATGGTGTTACAAACTCTGACCATAGGAGATAACTGTATAATCGGAGCATGTTCATTAGTAAATAAGAATGTAAGTAAAGGACAAATGATATATGGAGTTCCAGGAAAAGTAATCCGAAAGGTAAGGGATGGAGAAGCCTATTTGAAAAGACTGGATGCACGGCAAATTGAAAACGTAAACTCTAAAATCAACTTTGAAGTAATTACCGAAAAGGAAAAGTGGGATGGCTTATTGTCGGATGTGGAAACCTATGATTTCTATCATACTTACGACTATCATTGGTTGTCAAAAAACCCTGAGGAAAAACCCGTTTTGCTTAAGTATCAAAAAAAGAAAATATTAATCGGAATTCCGCTACTTATTCGAGAAATAGAAGGTACGCCCTTTTTTGATGCCACATCGGTATATGGATATGCTGGGCCCATTAGCAAGAATATCCCCAAAGATTTCGATAATAACGATTTGCTCAATTGCCTTAATAGCTACTTTGAATCCAATAATATAGTAACCGTTTTTTCTAGATTAAATCCTTTTGTTCCAAATCAGGAAAACATTTTGGAAAACTATGGAGAAATTGCCCATCAAGGGAAAGTGGTAAATATTGATTTGACCCTATCTCCTGAACTTTTAAGACAAGGGTATCAACGACGTCTAAAAGGCCATATCAACAAGGCCCGCAGGGAATGCAACGTAAGAAGAGCTCTTGATGATGTTGATTTTCAAAAATTCATAGATGTATACTACGAAAATATGGATCGCGTTAAAGCCAGAAAATATTACTATTTCAGTAAGCAGTATTTTCACAAAATAACCAACTCCAGTGATTTTGAGACCGTCGTACTTCTCGCCGAAGAAAAATCAAGCGGAAAGGTAATTGCGGGCAGCATGTTCATAAAATCGAACAATATTGTCCAATACCACCTTTCTGGGTCAAAGGAAGAATACTTGAACTTGAATCCTATCAAACTGCTTATTGATGAAATGCGACTTTTGGCCCAAGAAGAAAACTTTGACTACATGAATCTGGGAGGTGGATTACGAGGTCAGGACAACGATTCTTTGTTTAGGTTCAAGTCCTCCTTTTCCAATGACCATAAAGATTTTAATCTTTGGAAACTAGTGGTAAATCCAAATTTGTATGATAAACTGATTTCCGACAAAAACATGGAAAGCGAAGAGAGCTTTTTCCCATTGTACAGGGTCGAAAGTTAATCCAAAATCCATGCGAATATTAAAAAACCCCTTTACATTTGGACCTTTTATGAAGATTTGGTTTTCAAGGTTTTATCCAGGCAAAAAACCAATAGTCTTCAATTTGTTTAAAGATGTCACTTTTATTAAGTCCAAGCGGTTGCCCATTTATGTCAATGCAGGTAAAAATCTTACGAAGGGCATTACCTATGAAATGAATCCTATATCTAAGGAAATTCCCAAACGCAAACTGTTTTTAATTTACGATGTGCTAGGCTATGCAAATCAAGAAATTCCCAACAAAATAAGTGACCTCAAACTCCATACTTCTGAACAATATCCCGGTTTTTTGGTAGATGTTGAACGGTTCAAGGACTTCAGTGACTATTTCTCCAGCAACTTTAGCAAAAGGAGCCGCTACAAATTCAAAAAATATCGAAACCGTCTTGAGGCAAGCTTTGATATTCGATACGAAATGTACTGGGGACACATGGAGCGGGATGAATACAATTTCATCTTTAAAAAATTCCGTGACCTATTGATTAAACGGTTCAAGGGAAAACAGGTGACAAACAACAATCTCGATAAAGAAGAATGGAGCTTTTATGAGGAAGTTGTTTATCCGATGCTATTGGCCAAAGAAGCCTCTCTTTATGTCATATTCCAAGGAGACGAACCCATAGCCATCACACTCATATATTTTTTAGACGAAGTAATGATTGATGCCATTACCGTTTTTGATGTTGACTTCTCAAAGTTTCATTTAGGTTCCGTGATGGTAATGAAACTAATTGAGTGGGCATTTGACCATGATATGAAAATCCTTGACTTTTCTAAAGGTGATTTTGAGTACAAAAGACACTGGATGACCAGACAATATCACTTTTACTATCACATTTGGTACGACTCCAAGTATTTACCCTCTGTACTTTTGGCGAACGGGCTAATTGCTTTTTTCAACCTTAAGCAATACATCCGTAAAAAGAACATCAATGATTTTGTACACAGGGTATCTTACCGCCTTCGCTACCATAACAGTTCAAAAGAAGGTATCCCCAAAAAATTCGAAATTATTACCATGGATTCGGCATCTGATTTTCCTGATGTGGGGAAGGTTGGTTTTGAAGAATTTAAAGATTCAGGGGTAAGAAAGGCCGTATTTGATATTTTATACCTAAATCAGTTGCACTTAAATGATATTCAGGTTTTTAGAAGTAACGATTCGGGGGAATTCCTAGTGAAATCAAAAGAAAAAGCTTGGAGTATAGTAGCTTCCTAACCAGCAAGATTTTTTATGAAAATAACCAATCAACCGACACCTTAAACAGAGACCAATCCAATGCTGTTCAACTCTTTTGAATACTTACTCTTCCTTCCATTGGCCTTTATACTTTATTGGTTCGTATTCCATAGAATCGTAAGGATTCAGAACCTTTTATTGGTCATTTTGAGTTACATTTTTTATGGCTGGTGGGACTGGAGGTTCCTGTCTTTGATTTTTGTTAGTACGCTGGTAGATTATATGGTTGGAATACAGTTGTCCGCAGCGAATAACAAAAACAAAAAGGCTTGGCTCGCCCTTAGTATTCTGGTCAACTTGGGACTGCTCGGGTTTTTTAAGTACTACAACTTCTTTGTCGATTCATTTTCAAAATTCGCCGGAGAATTGGGATTTGCCATGCAGGACACATGGATGCTCAATATTATCCTGCCGGTTGGAATCTCCTTCTACACGTTTCAAACAATGTCCTATTCATTGGATATTTACCATAACAAAATCAATCCCACAAAAGACTTCATCGCCTTTGCGGCTTATGTAAGCTTTTTTCCGCAATTGGTAGCAGGGCCAATCGAAAGGGCCTCCTCCCTACTTCCACAGATATTAAAGAAAAGAAAGTTCGATTACACGCAGGGTGTACAGGGTTTACGTTTGATGCTCTGGGGCTTTTTCAAGAAAATGGCAATTGCAGACGCCCTTGCACCAATAGTGGATGATATTTTTACGAACTACCACAGTTACTCATCGGGTACGTTGTTTATGGGCGCGGTATTTTTTGGTTTTCAGATTTACTGTGATTTTAGCGGGTATTCTGACATTGCCATAGGAACCGCCAAACTATTTGGCGTAGAGTTGCGCTCCAATTTCAAGTTTCCTTACTTTTCTAGAAACATTGCCGAATTTTGGCGTCGTTGGCACATCTCACTTTCTACCTGGTTTAGGGACTATCTGTATATTCCCCTTGGTGGGTCATACGGTTCTAGAGCTAAGGCGCTTAGAAACATTTTCATCATTTTTATTGTAAGCGGGTTTTGGCACGGAGCCAACTGGACATTTATCCTTTGGGGTGCGCTTCATGCCTTGTTGTTTATACCCCTTTTCTTGACCCATAGTAATAGATCCAATCTGGATACGATAATTGGACAGTACCAGTTGTTTCCCTCAATTAAGGAACTAGTTCAAGTACTCTTTACCTTTTTGTTGGTTACCTTAAGCTGGATATTTTTTCGTGCAGAGAACGTTGGTATTGCCTTTGAATATATTTCCCAAATTTTTCAGTTTACTGATGGAGTCCAACCATTCTACCACCCAAGAGGTTTTCGAATGGAAGACTATTTCATCTTGCTGGGGGCTTTCTACGCCTATGAATATATCATTCGAAAAAATGAAAGGAATCCTTTTAGTTTCAGGAGTGCTCCATTAAGATATGTGGTTTACTGCATACTTGTTCTTTTGATATTCCTGTTCTTTGATGACCAGGTTGATAGATCATTCATTTACTTCCAATTTTAAGCCACATGAGAAAGTTTGTTTTAAAGAGTAGTCTTTTTTTGATTTTTTTGGTGGTGGCTTTGGAGATTTTTGTCAGGGTTCTACACTTGTATACCGAAGATCCTCCAAGGATGATTGATGACCTGTTGGTAGAGAAAAGAGTCCCCGGCCACACAGGATATGCGGTTACTGGTAACCGAAGAATGAATTTTTCAGAATTTAGAATCAATGCAAATGGTTTTAACTCCCATAGAGACTATAAGCCAAGTTCAACTGAACTGGAAATTGCGCTGGTAGGCGATTCATTTATCGAGGGTTTCCATGCAGACTATACTAATTCGCTTGGTGTAAAATTGGAAAACTTTTTCAACAATAGCACAGAAGTATATGAGTATGGGTATGCCGGTTATGACCTTGCAAATCAGTACCATCTTATTGAGGCCTACAAGGCCGATTTTGACAAAATAGATTTCGTGGTGGTTTATTTAGATTTTGCAACAGACCTTCATCGAAGTTCCTACGCACCAAACCATGGAAGGATAGACCTTTTAGCATCACCTCTTTTTAAAATAAGAGACAACGTAAAGCTATTGGCTTATATATCCAAAATTGGGGTCCTTGACAAGGTTCAAGGGTTTGTAAGTTCTGTTTTAGGCAGAAACCAAGCACCCGTGAACACAAAGGAAGAATTGGATAACGAACAGGTTTTGGAGTATATTGAAAACTTCAAAAAGTTATCTGAGGACTTTAATATCGACTACACGAAAACCTTTTTGCTATTGGATAGCCGCAAGACGAGCGATCTTTTCTTGAAATACTGCGCTAAGGAAAATATACCCATAATTGATTTTGGTGCAGTCTTTGAAAAAGAACAAACGCCAACAGACCTGGTATATGACCAACATTGGAACGATTATGGAAGAAGTGTCATTTCCCAGTTGATAGGAGAACAAATAAAGGCCAGAATGTCTGATTAAGCGATCACTTCACCAATACCCAATTACCGATGCAGAGCGCATCCAAACCAGTGGAATAGAAGCACCTCAATGCATGCAAAGGTGACTCTACCACGGGCTCTCCTTGAATATTAAAACTCGTATTCAACACCACGGGCACGCCAGTTAAATCTCCAAACTTTGAAATCAACTCGTGATATCGAGGGTGCAGTGTTTTACTGACGGTCTGTAAGCGAGCACTTCCATCAACATGGGTGACGGCTGGAATTTCCTTCTTTTTATCCTCTCGAACATCACAAACCTTCAACATAAATGGGGCTTCTACCTCGAGATCAAAAAAGTCTTTGTAGGTTTCCTCCAATGCGGAGGGAGCGAAAGGTCTATAAGCTTCTCGAAATTTGACTTCAGCATTAATTTTGTCCTTCATATTGGGGTAAGCCGGATTTGCCAAAATACTTCGACTCCCTAAAGCTCTGGGACCAATTTCCATCTTTCCTTGAAACCAACCTATTATTTTACCTTGCTCCAAAAGCTTTGCTGCCGCTCCACAAACATCCTCTTCATATGTGGCTTTCAACTTTGCGCCATCTATGGCTTTTTGAATTTCTTCATTCGTATAGGACGTACCGACATAAGGATTGTCGTGTACATAGTTTCTAGGCTTTTTCAGAATCCCGTTATATAGATAATAGGCAGCGCCAATAGCTGTTCCATTATCCCCAGCTGCTGGCATTACGTATACATCCTTAAACGGACTTTCCCTAACAATCCGGCCATTCATTACACTATTCAAGGAAACCCCGCCCGATATCACTAAGTAATCTGCTTTGGTTTTCTCATAAAGGATATCGCATAATTGCAACACCTTATTTTCAAGAACATGTTGGAAGGCAGCCGCTACATTCTTATGATGGTCCTCAAAAATTCCATTCTTTTTTCTTGGTAGCCCAAAGGTGTTGACAAACTTTTCCGAATAAGTGTTCTTGATTAAATGTTGATAATTGAAGTAACTTAAATCAATCTTTACGTCCCCATCTGGTTTTACCGTAATTATTTTATCCACTTCATCGGCGTAGACCTTGTGGTCTCCCATTGGGGCCAGTCCCATCGTCTTCCCTTCATCATAATTGGGCTTAAATCCACAGAATTGTGTCGCTGTTTCATAAAACGAGCCAAATGAGTGCGGAAAATATACTTCTTTAAATTTTTCTATTCGGTTTCCCTCACCATAACCCATCCAGGTTGTAGCCCATTCTCCAGAGCCATCAATTCCAAGCAAAGCCGCTTTTTTGTAGGGAGAAACAAAAAATGTTCCTGCCACATGTGTCAAATGATGCTCGATAAAATGTACTTCGGGTCCGCCGGTCTTTTTCCAAAATCTTTTGTACCATAGCCAAAATCTCCTTTGTTTGGCATAAGCGTTCACCAAATGATGTCCCGTAAAAGCCATAAAGGACTTGGGGTGCTTCATTACATAGGAGGCTTTCTTTGTCCAATCGGTAGTTGGCTTTATGGATACGGCAATATGGTCTATATCATCAATGGACAAATTGGCTATCTTAAGACACCGCTCTATGGCCAACTCAGGGAATTGAGTAGTATGTTTATCGCGGTTAAGCCGTTCTTCTTCAATGGCGACAACAAGGTCTCCATCTTTCAAAATACAAGCAGTCGAATCATGAAAATAATAATTCAGTCCTAGTATTACCATAACAAATAAGGTGGTGAATAATTAAAGTAATGGGTGGGGTAAAAAAATCCTACAAAGTCTTTCTTACGCATTAATCAATTTCTTGAACAAAAGCCCAAAGCTATAACAGTACTGTTTATTTCCAACAAAATTCATGATAAAGCAATAAAAAAATCGATATAGGACACGTAAATCATACGAATAGATAGTAAATCGCCAATAGTATTTCTTCAGATAACCCAAGTATATTTCTGTAGTACTTTTTTTACTCCTTTTTTTCGACCATCCAAGATGTGCATCTCGTCGACAATACCCCATGGTACATCGGATTTCCAGAGGTTCGGTTTGATTAATATTTACATTTGATTCCGTACTAGGTTCCCCCTCAAAAAAATTGTTTTAAACGAAAAACCATTCCAACACTTAAAAAATGAAAACGATCAACCTATGCCGCTATCAGACCTTGGGTCTATCTTGGTTTACGACTATGTCCATTACAGTTGTTCTCTTTTTTGTAATTGGACTTTCTAATCTACAAGCGCAAACCATAAACTTTAACGCTTCCGGCCTCAATGGTGAGAACATCACCAATCCAACATCCTTGGATTTTGGACCCAATGGAAACTTATATGTTTCCCAACAAGATGGAACGATTTGGGATTTTACGGTTGAAAGGGATGATGCAGCGCCAGGTAGCGGAACATATTCCATCACCAATACGGTTCAAATCAACGTGGTAAAGAACGATACCCCAAACCACAATGATGACGGTAGCTTGAACACTTCAAATACACGACAAATCACAGGTATTTTGGCTACCGGTACGGTCGGCACTCCTATTTTGTATGTAACTTCTTCCGATTCAAGAATTGGAGGTGGTGGAAGTGCAGGTAATGATACCAATCTTGATACGAACTCTGGAATCCTGTCAAGACTTACTTGGAACGGCTCTTCATGGGATAAGGTAGATTTGGTAAGAGGTCTACCTCGGTGCGAGGAAAATCATTCCACAAATGGTTTGGATTTATTTACCAGAAACGGTGACACTTTTCTGCTGGTGCAACAAGGGGGGAACACCAATATGGGTGCTCCCAGTAACAACTTTGCTGGCTCTACGGAATTTTATTTAGCTGGAGCCCTTCTAATTATCAATTTGACACAGTTAGAACAAATGGAAGCTGCCAATGGCGGCCCATATATTGATACAAGACAAGGGTCTACTGCCTACGTTTATGACCTTCCTACGCTAAACGACCCTGAAAGAACTGATATTGACAATACACACCCGTCCTTCCCATATGGACCTTCGCACCCTTTGTATAATGCAACCATTGACTTAGGTGACCCTTTTGGTGGTAACAATGGCTTAAATCAGGCGTTCCCCGAACCTAATGGTCCTGTTCAGATTTTCTCGCCGGGCTATCGAAATGCCTATGATGTTGTTATTACACCCGAAGGTAGAATTTATACTGGAGATAATGGTCCCAATGGAGGATGGGGAGGCACACCTCTCATTTTCGACAGCACTGGTACCTATAAAAGCTTTAATACCAATAATTATAATCCGGCTGCCGGGGATTACATCACTAATGACTTTACATTAAACGGAGGGAATACTTTTGGAGATGCCTTACATTTTGTAGGAACAATAAATGATCCAGACAATACATACTATGGTGGACATCCTGTAGCAATTAGGGCTTTTCCCGAACTTTCCGGAGTACTCAAGTTCGAATATAACGGAAGTGCTTGGATAGAAACTGGCAATTACAATTGGAGCGACTTAATTGCTGGCGTTTCAGGCTATTTGCAATCCAGTTTTAGCTTGGCGGACTTCCCAAATGATACCAGGCAAGGTGAATATCTATCAAATGCTGAATCCAGCAATAAAGTAAATATTCTAGATATAGTGGGATCCTCTACAAATGGAATTTGCATTTACACCGCTACCAACTTTAACAATGCCATGAACGGGGATATTTTAACCGCTTCCTTCAATGGAAATATCAATCGTTACGAACTAAACGCTGCCGGTGATGATATCATTTCCCAAGACAATGCATTTTTAAGTGGTTTTGGAAATATTCCTTTGGATGTTATTGCTATGGGAGATTCAGATATATTTCCTGGTACCATTTGGGCAGCAACATATGGCGCAAATAATATAACCGTTTTCGAGCCTAATGATTTTGTAGAATGTCCAGCTCCCGGGGAAGCAGGATATGACCCTCTAGCTGATTCTGATGGGGATGGGTTTACCAATGACGACGAAATTCAAAACGGCACCAACCATTGTTCAGCAGGAAGTAGCCCAACCGATAATGATGGAGATTTTATTTCAGATTTGTTAGATCCCGATGACGATAACGACGGTATCCCAGATTTACAAGATGTTTTCGCTATTGATGCTTCAAATGGAACGGCAACCAACCTTCCTATTATTTATCCATTTTGGAACAATGACCCAGGAACCGGATTTTTCGGACTTGGCTTTACCGGTCTTATGCTCGACCCTTCAGGAAATACAGATTATTTAACCCAGTTTGATCAGCTAAACCTTTCTTTTGGAGGTGCTGGAGGAAAAGCAACTGTCGACAATATTACTTCGGGAGATGCGCTTGACGGAAATAATACGCAAGAGAATGCATTTCAATTCGGCGTAAATGTGGATACAAATTCTCCCACATTCACCATCCATTCCAGGGTTGAAACCTTGTTTGACAATACACCTCCCCTTTCTGGTCAGAGCTATGGAATATACATGGGTAACGGTGACCAAGATAACTACTTGAAAGTTTCAATTATGGAAGGTTCAGTACCTGGAGACAATGTTTATGGTATTGAAGTTGTTCTGGAGAGCTCAGGCGTGAGTTCTCAGACCATATATGATATTCCTAATATAGTTCTAGGAAGCAATGTCGATTTATATATTAATGTTGATCCATCATTGCAAACTGCTCTACCCTTCTATTCCTTAAATGACGGGGAAAGTGTTTTTGCTTTAGGTTCGCCCATATCCATTCCTGCCAGCTTCCTTGATCCAAATGACAACGAAGGTCTTGCTGTTGGGATTATTGGTACCTCTGGAAATTCTGGTTCAGGTTATATCGCAACTTGGGATTTCTTGGATGTAACCGAAGACAGTCCAGGCAATTTGATTCCTGAGACCACCCTTGTTGATTTTGGCCAATTAAACGTAAATGATAGTCCAGCGCTGTTGAACCTTGGTGTTTCCAATGAGGGAGGGCCATCAGATGGTCCCATAACCATAAGTGCCATAAATATCACAGGGGCTTCGAGTAATTTGTTTGATTTTACGGCCAACTTACCTTTAGTTGTGGGAGTAGGTGGAGATAAAATTATTCCTATCACATTTACCCCTGATAGTAACACAGGTACAAAAACAGCCACTTTAGAAATTGTCCATGACGGAAACAATAGTCCAACTACGGTAACACTTCAAGCCGAATTGGCAAATATTACTCCTTCTGGACCGCTAGTCCGTATCAGCGTTGGGGGCACCAGCACCGTATCCGCTACGGACGGGGGGCCCGATTGGGAATCCAACCCGGTGAACGGGGCCTATTCCGGTACCTCGTACTCCGTCACAGCGGGGAACAACCACAACAGTAGCTTCTCCTTCGGGAACAGGGACAGCTCCATCCCGGACTATATAGACAGCTCCACCTTCAGGGACCTTTTCCGAAGGGAAAGATGGGACCCCTCGAGCGGCGATGAAATGCGCTTCGATATCCAGTTGCCCAACGGGGACTACACCGTCAACGTGTACCTGGGCAACAGCTTCTCAGGAACCGACCAGGTTGGGGAAAGGGTCTTCGACATCCTGGTAGAAGGAAATATCGTCCAAGACGACATGGACATGGTCGCAACCTTCGGACACAAGGTAGCGGGAATGCTCTCGTTCCCGGTCACCCTCACCGACGGCGTGCTCAACGTGGAGTTCGCTCACGTGACCGAGAATCCATTGCTCAACGCAATTGAAATCATGGGAGGTGGTGCTCCGGTCAACCAGCCACCTGTGGCCATTGCCTCGGCCGATCCGCTCACGGGGGAGGCACCACTTGAGGTGTCCTTCACGGGGAGCACCTCCACTGACGACTCGGGCATAACCGAGTACCTATGGGACTTCGGGGACGGCAATACCGCCAACACCGCCGATGCCATACATACCTATGCCACGGAGGGCGCCTATGTGGCCACCCTTACCGTTACCGATGCCGAGAACCTTACC
>NZ_JANQIH010000114.1 GCF_028282265.1 Allomuricauda sp. | reverse complement strand
AAATATCAGCCATCGAAGGGCATTTGTATACGGGACCTCTTTCTCCGTAAAGTATGATTTCTATTGGAGATTCCTGGCGATGCTCATACTCCATAATCGCTTGTCTACAGTTGCCACAAGGTGCGGCCGGAATTTCTACTGTGTGATGGTTTGAAGAAGCACTGATCGCAATCTTTTTAATGGGTATCCCTGGATACTTGGCTCCAGCGTAGAAAACGGCAACACGTTCGGCACAGAGCCCCGAAGGATAGGATGCGTTCTCTTGATTGTTTCCAATGACCACTTCTCCATTTTCAAGAAGTACCGCTGCCCCTACCTGAAAATTTGAGTAGGGCGCATAGGCATCCTCTCGAGCTTTGATCGCAACTTCAAGTAGATGTTTATCAGGAGACGGTAAGTCTTCAATACCGTCATAAACTGTCAATTCAAAACTTACCTGTCGCTTTTTCATTTTGCTCTGATGGTTCCCAAAAATAAGAAAACCTGTCGATCGACAGGTTTATCTTTATGTTTTCAGGCTTCTTTAATCGTTGAAGTACTCCTCACCAAAATTAAACGTAAGGCCAAATCGTAAAGTGTTCTCCAATGGATTTCGGACTTGGGAAGTTGAGAAGAGATACGATAAATCAATCTGTGCGGCTTTGAACTTGAATCCGGCACCCAACGTAAAGAACTGTCTCGCTCCTTTTTCTTCACTTTCATTGAAGTACCCTCCACGAAGCATAAAAGCCTCTTGGAATCGATATTCCGCTCCTAGGGCCCAAGTCACCTCCTGCAACTCCTCGCTAAAACCATCTGGAGCATCGCCAAAGGACTCAAAGGCACCACTTAAGAAACCTATTTGTTGATATTCGTCGTTATCCTCGGCTGTAATCAATCCATCACCGGTGAAATCTCTCGGAGTTGGCACCAATAGCTTATTAAACTCTGCATGGAGCCCTAGAACATTGTCTTGATCGAAAATGAAATCAAATCCACCACCAAATTTTAGATTGGTAGGCAAGAAGTTTTCTTGACCCCCAGCATCGTATTGAAGTTTTCCACCAAGATTGGAAATATTAAATCCAGCTCTCCACCTACCGTCAAAACTGTTATAGGCAATTTCGCGCGAACGGTAAAAACCAGCTATGTCCACCGCAAACGAATTGGCAGCTTGTGAATCTTGTGTGGCGTCTTGAAATCTAAGATTTGAACTAATAAACCTCGCTCCCACGGCCATGGAAAAAGTCGGGCTTAGTTTAAGGGAATAGGAACCATCAAGGGCAAATTCGTTAGGGCTTACCAATGTGGCTTCCTCATCAATGGTTTGTCGTAGTTCTATTTCTCCAAGACCGAAATACCTAAGGCTAAAAGCAAAAGCACTTCTGTCATTAATTTTGTTATAATAGCTACCGTTCAGTAGGGATACATCGTTGACGATACTTTCCAAGTATGGAGTATAACTGACACCTACACCTGATTTTTGCGTGGCGAAAGCATATTTTGCAGGGTTCCATTGTTGAGAAAAGACATCAAAAGTTGTGGCAACTCCCATGTCACCCATACCCGCAGCTCGAGCATCAGACGCAATAGTAAGGAAGGGCACAGCAGTTGTGATAGCTCTTTCTTGTTGCGCACTTAGGTTGGCGACTCCTAATAAAATCGCCACTACTAGTAACTTTTTCATTTTTTGTTTTTAGCGTTAAAAATGTTGGGGCTAAAACACCCTTAAACGTATATAATGTATAAACATATTACAACAGAACGAGCTTTTCCTTAAATTCTTGTAAAATTCAGCACTTTTTTTGGGCTATTTTTAAGAAAATTGGTTTTTGATATCAAAATCCTTTCCATTTGAATCCCCGTAGACCGTTAAATGCCCTCATCTCCATACTATTTTTTGAATGTGTGCGTTTACTCTACACAGATGAATGCTTTTGTTGGTCATTATTCTTGGGATAACACAAAATATAATGGTCAAACTATCGTTATTAGGATTGAAAATCAAAATCAAATTGAAGTAGCAAACAGGGAAAAACCCTGATTTTTAAAGTACTCAAGCCCAAATTATGAAAAAACACTTTATCAAAGTTGTACTTTCTTGTGCCGTTGTTTTAGGAGGAGCATCGAGTTGCAAAAACTCCAAATCTTCTTCTTCAAAAAATATTTCTAGAGCCACTGGATGGAAAATAAATGCCAAAGAAGGAGGCTTTCAGTACAACTCAGACTTCAAAGAGCAGGAAACTCCTCCCGGAACAGTTTTTATAGAGGGTGGAACTTTCACGAAAGGAAAGGTTCAAGACGACATCATGCACGATTGGAACAATACACCTACCCAACAGCATGTTCAGTCTTTTTATATGGATGAAACCGAGGTAACCAATGTAATGTATCTTGAGTATCTCGATTACCTAAAGGCAGTTTATCCTCCTGAAGACCCAAAATATACAAATATCTACAGAGGAGCCCTTCCCGACACCTTGGTCTGGAGAAACAGATTGGGCTTTAACGAGACCATGACCAATAACTATTTAAGACATCCGGCCTATGCCGAATATCCTGTGGTAGGGGTCAATTGGGTACAAGCCAGTCAGTATGCCGAATGGAGAACGGATAGGGTTAACGAGGTAATGCTGGAAAGAGAAGGCTTTTTGGCCCAAGATGCAAAATACAAGGTATTGAACGGCGAAATTGGCGGAACGTTCAGCACTGAAGCTTATTTGAACAACCCAGAATCTGTTTACGGCGGACAAATCGATTCCCTGCAAGGAAAGCAGAAAAGGGACTCCATTAACACTTTCGCGAAAAGAAGTAGTGGTATAATTATGCCCGAGTATAGACTTCCCACCGAAACTGAATGGGAGTATGCCGCACAGGCACTCATAGGTTCTCGAGAGTACAACAACTACAGGGGAAGAAAAAAATATCCATGGGAAGGTGATTACACCCGAAATGGGCAACGTGTAGGACGAGGTGACCAATTGGCCAACTTCAAGCAAGGAAAAGGTGATTACGGTGGAATTGCAGGATGGTCCGATGATGGTGCAGACATTACTGCAGAGGTGAAATCATATAAGCCCAATGACTTTGGACTTTATGATATGGCCGGTAATGTTTCTGAATGGGTTGCTGATGTATACCGACCCATCGTTGATGACGAAATAAGCGACTTCAACTACTACCGAGGGAACATTTTCCTTAAAAAAGCTATTGCGGAAGATGGAAAAGTGAAGGTTCTACAGGACCAAATCAAATATGACACTTTGCCCAATGGAAAAATTGTGGCCGTCAACCTTCCTGGAGAAATTGAAATGGTACCTGTGGAAGAAGAAGATACTTATTTGAGAACCAATTTTGATTCAAGTGACAATAGGGGTTATCGAGATGGAGACCCTGGTTCTTCAAGATTCTTTGAGCGATTCAGTGATGAAGCTGACAATAGAAAAATGTATGATTCACCTAAACATAAGGTTGAACGTGATTCTACAGGTAGATTGATTCGTCAGTACGATACCTCCAACTATAGAACATCTTTGATCAATGATGAGGTAAGGGTATACAAAGGAGGGTCGTGGAGAGATCGCGCCTTCTGGTTAGATCCAGCCCAAAGAAGGTATTTGCCGCAATATATGGCCACAGATGACATCGGATTCAGATGTGCCATGTCAAGAGTTGGTTCAAAATCGAAATCGAAGAACAAGACCATACGGCACAAAAAAGCAAGATAGAACAACCACGAAATAGCAAAAAGCCCTGATTCATCATCGGGGCTTTTTTTTATCTTCGAACCATGAATTTGAAACAACTCTATCAGCTATTTCTTAAGCACCCCTCGGTCTGCACCGATACACGTAAAATCACTTCGAACTGTCTGTTTTTTGCCCTCAAAGGTCCCAATTTCAACGGAAACAAATTTGCATCCGGGGCGTTGGAAAAGGGAGCTTCCTATGCAGTAATTGATGACGAGGAACGTAAAACTTCAGATAGGCATATTTTGGTCGAGGATGTTCTCGAAACCCTTCAGAAACTTTCAACCCTGCATAGAAATGAAAGTAAGGCTACCATCATATCACTGACCGGAAGCAACGGAAAAACCACTACCAAAGAACTTATATATGCCGTGCTGTCCAAAAAATATAGAACCATTGCCACTCAAGGAAACTTGAACAACCATATCGGGGTTCCGCTAACGCTTTTATCCATAAAAGAGGACACCGAGATGGCTGTGGTCGAGATGGGAGCGAACCATCAAAAGGAAATTGCGTTTTTAAGCTCTATCGCTCAACCCGATTTTGGATACATCACCAATTTTGGAAAGGCGCACCTCGAAGGATTTGGAGGTGTGGAAGGTGTGATTAAGGGAAAAAGCGAACTGTATGATAACTTGATGGCCCGGGACAAGCACATTTTTATGAACGCCGATGACCCCATTCAGCTGGAGAAATTGGAATCCTACACCAAGAAAATTGGTTTTAGCACCACCAACCGTAATTATTTCATTATCAGATTTCTTGGCGCCAAACCTTTTGTCACCTTAAGTGTTGGGGAAACTCCCATAAATACTCAGCTTATTGGGGATTATAACTTTCCTAACTGTTGCGTGGCTATTTTGATGGGAAAATACTTTAATGTTGAAGAAGAGGAAATGAAGCAGGCTCTCGAAGCCTACGTCTCTGAAAACAATCGTTCCCAAGTCATCCAGAAAAATAATTTCAAAGTGGTTTTAGATGCTTACAATGCCAACCCAACCAGCATGCGGGCGGCCTTGAAGAACTTCAAAAACATGGAACCTTTCAACCCAACCCTGATTCTTGGAGATATGTTTGAACTTGGGGAGTCTGCAGCCATGGAACATCAAGATATAGCAGATTTGGCTATGGAACTGGGCTTTCAAAATGTTTTTTTAGTTGGAGAAAATTTCTCTGGGACCAACTCTTCCTATTTGAAGTTCAAATCATTTGACGATTTCAAAAGATATCTCGAAAAAACACCTCTAAACAGCAACAATTTGCTTGTCAAAGGTTCCCGAGGGATGGCCTTGGAACGTATCTTGGATTTGCTGTGAGGCATCCGAAGAAATCATAAACTTTTCTAAATTTTACGAAGTCGTCC
>NZ_JANQIH010000102.1 GCF_028282265.1 Allomuricauda sp. | reverse complement strand
GACAAGGGATAATAAATCATGGGCTTGTCGTATACGGGAACGAGTTGCTTGCTTACCGCAAGTGTGATGGGGTGCAAACGGGTTCCTGAGCCTCCTGCTAATATGATTCCTTTCATGTTATAGGTTTATAACCTCGGTTAATGTTTTACTCTGACTAGGTTAGACTTTTGGCTTTGTTATCAATGAATTTTTTCAAATACCAATCGATGGTTTTCTCAATTCCGGTCTCGAAGTTTTCATCCGCTTTCCAGCCTAGCTCTCTTTCAATTTTGTTGGCATCAATGGCATATCTGAAATCATGTCCAGCCCTATCCTTGACGAAAGTGATTTGATTCCCATAAGAAGAATCGTCGGCTTTAGCATGTTTCTTATCCAAGATATCGCATACTTTTTGTGCGATATAAAGGTTGTTTCTTTCGTTTCGTCCCCCAATGTTATAGGTTTCACCAGAAACTCCTTTCGCATAGGCCAAATCGATTCCCTTGCAATGGTCAAGAACATAAAGCCAATCCCGAATATTGGAGCCATCTCCATAAATCGGTATTTCTTCTCCAGAAAGTGCTTTTCTTATGATAGTTGGAATCAGCTTTTCATCATGTTGCTTTGGTCCGTAGTTGTTGGAACAATTGGTAGTCACCACATTCATACCGTAGGTATGATGATAGCTTCTTATAATAAAATCAGAAGAAGCCTTTGATGCACTATAAGGACTGTTGGGTGCATAGGGTGTTGTCTCAGAGAAAAGTCCCTCCTTACCCAGTGTACCATAAACCTCATCTGTGGAAACATGAAGAAATCTCGAACGCCTATAAGCTTCCTTGTATACCCCAGGGCTCACCATCCAATGCCTTTTTGCCACATCCACCAGGTTAAATGTACCGATGATGTTGGTCTGCATAAACGCATCTGGGTTTGCTATGGAATTGTCCACATGAGATTCCGCTGCGAAGTGGATAACCCCTTTAATATCATATCGTTCAAAAATCTTTTCCACCAGTTTTCGGTCACAAATGTCACCTTTAATAAAGGTATATCTTGGGTGGTTTTCTATCTCTTCAAGGTTATCTAGATTACCGGCATAGGTAAGGGCGTCCAAATTGACTACATGTACATCTTCTTGAGACTGCAGATAATAGGGCACGAAATTCGAGCCTATAAAACCCGCTCCCCCGGTAACTAAAATGTGTGTCATGAAAACTTCTTTTGCAATACTTATTTTGTAAATATAATCTTACAATATTGATGTGCTCAATTTATGTTGTGAAATGTCCTTTTTTGTTGGCAGGACCTGCATAATATAGGATTAAAGCATTCGCCTGCCAATTAATTAACCTTTCCTTTGATTTGATGAACGTGAATTCGTATCTAACCAAAATCTTTTTCCTACTTTCGTGTAAGGTCTTTTGTATCTTACATGGAGAACCAAGTTACGGAAAAACCATATATCCTTGCCGTTGATGATGAACAGCTCAATTTGGAGCTGTTGCGGTTCATTCTTGAAAGAAATGATTATGAATACGTCGGCACTAGCGACGATGACTACTTTTTTGAACTTTTACAAGAACGAAAGCCCGATTTAATTCTTCTGGATGTTATCATGCCACGCATTGAGGGATTTGAGCTATGCGAAAAGATAAAGAAGCTCAAGAAGTTCAGGGATATTCCAATCATTTTCCTAACAGGAAAAGTCAATGTAAAAGACAAGGTAAAGGGGTTTCAAGTGGGCGGGGTAGACTATGTCACAAAACCTTTTAATGAACAGGAACTCATAGCCCGCATACATACCCATGTAGAGCTCGTTCGCGCCAAAAATCAGATTGAAAAGCAGGCCAAAAACCTGAAACAGTCCAATGACTTAAAGGACAGAATGTTCTCTATCATTGGTCACGACCTTCGTTCACCTTTGAGTGCTGCCAAGTTGAAAATGGATTTTATTATGAGGGGCATTGTTGACCCTAAAGATGATAAGTTTCTTGATGAAACGGTATTTGGGCTTTTGAAAACCATGGATGAGGCGCTTAATTTGCTTCAAAATTTGCTTGGTTGGGCCAAATCGGAAAGTGATCAAATACAGATTATTCCTGAAAAACTCGATGTATACGAATTGGTAGAACAGACCTTGCGTCTTTTAAAGCTGGGCAGCGAACATAAAAAAATCGTTTTGTCCAACAATGTGCCCAAAAACACTTTTGCCTTTGCCGATAACAACATGATCAAAACCGTACTTCGCAATTTGGTTTCCAACGCCATTAAATTTACTCCCGTAGAGGGTACCATACATATCAATGGAAAATTGACAAAAGGCAAAATCACACTTGAAGTAGTGGATAACGGCAATGGAATTTCAAAGGAGGACATTAAGAAAATATTGAACCCTAATGAACATTTCAGCAAATTGGGCACCGAAAAAGAACCAGGTACCGGTCTCGGTTTGGTACTGTGTCAAAGTTTTGTAAATAAAAATGGCGGTACACTAAAAATCAAAAGCGAATTGGGTGAGGGAAGTACTTTTTATTTTGACCTTCCGTTGTTCCAAGAAGAAGATTAAGCTACAGCCTCTGTACTTACCCCTCTTTTGGCTCTTTCCCAGTTCACCGATTGGCTTCCCTTCAAATACCTTCGAAAACCTAGGAAAACGGACAGGTTCATAATGAAGAAATAGTAAGGAATGAACAGAGCCTTCAAACGGATTTGTCGGTTTTCCAATAGCCATCCAAGCAAGGCAGCACAGTAAAAAGTGACTTGTCCCCAAAAAAGAAAGCTAAATATTCCCAATAAAAAAAGTCCCTCATCAAAGGCTAACGTAAAGTTGGCCGGTATGATCAACAATAATAAAAGTGGCGTTAGTGTCCATCGTAGTACACGATGCGATATGTACTGAAATGATAGTGTTCCATACTTAAAGAAGTTAAGCAGTTTTCTTAGTCGTACTACGGATTGAATACCCCCTGCAGAAATTCTAACTTTTCGCTTCAATTCTTCCTTTACATTGGCCGAAGCCGTTTCAATAGCGTATGCCTCTGGGTTATATTGTATGGTGTACCCCTTCATTGCCACACGCAACGAAATCATAAAATCATCAAGAAGTGTATCACGCTCTACTTGTTGCCAAAGTTCGGTTCTAATAGCAAATAATTCTCCAGCAGCACCAACAACAGAATACAACTCGGCATCCCATTTTTTCAATTGTGATTCATATTTCCAATAAATACCCTCTCCTGCTCCAGCGGCACCATCTGCTTCTTTGGAATAAATGCGTTTTTCTCCGGAAACACAACCTACCTTAGGGTTTCTAAAGAGTCGAACAATCTCCTGGATAGAGTTTTCACCTAAATCCGTATTCGCATCGGAAAAAATCACAATCGGAGTTTTTACAAATTCCATTCCTCGGTTCATGGCTGCAATTTTGCCTGCCCGCTCGTCCTTGTGGTAAACCTGTACATTTTCATAATGCTTCAGCAAGTCAGGAGTTCCGTCATCAGAACCATCGGTCACCCAAATTTGGGTTACTTTTTCTTTCGGATAGTTCAAGCCTTGCGAATTTTTGACCTTTCTATCCAAGTAGCCTTTTTCATTGAATGCACTAACAAATAGGGTTACTTCCGGTTCATAATCTTCATTCCCTTGAAAGGGTTTTCCCAGTCCGAGCATTCTTCTGATTTTAATGATTACAAAGAGAAGAATCCCATACCCGACATAGGAATAGAAAATGATGAATAGGGAAATCCAGAAGAAATATTTTAAAAACTCCATTTGAAAATGATTTGAGGTTTAGGTTATACGGCTACCAGTTTCTTTTGATTTACCCGTTCCCAGGTTTTGGTTTCAGCATTGTAGCGTTTCACTACCCTTGCCGGATTACCAACAACAACAGAGTAAGGAGGAACATCTTTGGTAACTACACTGCCTCCAGCTACAATGCTGTGTCTGCCTATGGTAACTCCAGCCACAACAACCGTGTTGGCCCCAATCCAAGTCTCTGCTTCCACAACAATGGGCGATGTGGATACACCTTGGGCATGAATGGGCTGGGATACATCTTCGTAATTATGGTTTAGTCCGGACAGTACTACATTTTGGGCCAATCGAACGTCATCCCCAATGGTCACGGGTCCAATTAAGGTATTCCCGAGTCCGATTCTGGTGCGGCTTCCTATCTTAACGGCGCCTACTCCGTTATTAATGGTTGAAAAATCTTCTATAGTTGAATCGGAGCCGAGTTCAAAGGTGTTCCACGGCAAAACATCCATACGGGTTCTTCTACAAATTCTGGAACGCTTTCCTTTTTTGTGATAAAAAGGGTTGACAAACCACTGCACCCAAAGTCGAGGCCTTGCCTGATTTTTAGGTACGATAAGCCAGTAAACGAATGATTTTAGTCCTTGACTTCCCTTAACTTTTTCCTTTAAACCCATTTTATTGGTTTTACGCTGATTTTTTGATAGCCTCATATATGGCCAAAACATTGTTTTCCCACGTATGACCATTGGCAAAGGCGATACGTTGTTCTTCTAAAAATTCTGAGTTTTCTGCTAGCGCTTTTTCAGCCAACTGAAGGTATTCTTCTTGGTTTGAGCCCAAATACACATGATTTTCGAACATTTCCATTGCTTTGGTTCTTGTGGCCAAAGTAGGTTTCCCCATTGCCAAGTATTCATCAATCTTTCTAGGATAGTTTCCGATGGTCCAATCATTTACTACTTGTGGATTCATGGCCACATCAAACCCTTTAACATAGGCTGGCAACTCCAAAGCGTCTTTACTTCCTAAAAAGAAGACATTGTCCAACTCGTGCAATCGTGAATTACGAAAATCCTCATCTTCGGGACCGACCAAAACAATACTCCAATTTTGCCTTTGAGTGGCCAAATATTCCAAGAGTTCCAGGTCGAGACGCATACTTGTTAAATAGCCGACATATCCTAAAATGGGTCTGGGAATTGATTCAAATTCCTTTGGAATCTCTATGTTATTCCCTTCATCATTAAAAAGGCTCACATCGCATCCTTGCCCTACCATAAAACTATTGGGGTTATATTTTGACCCGTACTCTGCGTACAATGTTGAATTGTTGACCACGGTGTCCGCTTTGGCTAATATTTGAGGCTCAATGCGCTCTCCGTGCCTTTGCCAGTAAGGCACCTTTATGAGGTAATCCCTCATGTAATAGGTATAACTCTGAGGGGTTAAAAATTCCTTTAGGTGCAATCCCAAAAACATGGAACTGTCATTGAAAAGAAGAACATTTTCAAACCCAAGTTCCTTTATGGCTCCTTTAATGTCTTCGGCAAAAATTTTGGAATTTCTTTTATTCAATATCTTGAAAAGCCCATGAAAAGGAATCCAGTTGATGGATTCAGTCATGGATTTCGGATAAAGATTCCACAGCTTCTCTTCTATTTTGACCAAACCTTCTTCCTGCCCGTTCCGAATTCGAATCCTTTTTTGCACCTTTTCATTATGTTTATCCCTTCGCAAGGTTGCTCTGTCCAAAGGTGGATTCACATAGAGCACACGGTTATGTCTGGCAAATTCTCTTGCAATATTTTTGCAGTTGCTGCCAATCTCAATATCCCAGGCCTGAATTCCTATTACGACAATATCTCGATCTTTGATCATACTAGCTGTGTTGTAGTTCGTAATGCACCTTTTCATATAGTTCCAAGACATTTTTGGCCATGGCCTCCCATGAAAAATGCTTGGCTCTCTGAATTCCTTTTTCAACCAATAGCTCGGTCAAGGCTTCATCTTCTATTACGTTTATCAGTGCTTCTGTGATTTGTGAGGTATCAAATGGATCTACCAAAACGGCCGCTTCCTCACCGGCAACCTCGGGCATTGACGAGGTGTTTGATGTAATCACGGGAACTCCACAGGCCATCCCCTCCAAAATAGGAATGCCAAAACTTTCACGAAGTGAGGGATACAAAAAGACCGAAGCCTGGCTTATTATTGCCGGCAAATCGGTGTTTGAAACGTAACCTGTAAGGTGAATGAGGTCTTGAATCTCCTCAATGTTTTGCGAAGAAAGCAATTTGAAAAGCTCAAATTGATCATAGTCCAACATCACCAACCGATATTGGTTGGGATAGCGCTTATTGAAATCGGCGAAGGCCTTTAGTACTCCTTTGGTGTTTTTCTTGGGGTCGGTATTTCCTAAAAAGAAAAAGAATCTATCCGGTAGGGCATATTTATCTTTAATTCTTCCTAGCTGTTGGGCGTCAGTAACTTTTTGAAAGTGACTTCCAACACCATTATAAATCGCTGTCAATCTTTCCCCATCAAATCCAAAGTGCTTGTTTATGCGTTCCTTTTCGTAATTGGACACAGTAATGACTTTCTTGCTTCTTCGTACAACAGGTGGCACGCAATACCTACGATACATATTACCGAGTTTCTGGTACCAAGTGCCTTCCCTTTTAAAAAGGCTAATACTTTCTAAGTAAATGATATCGTGCAATGTGGTAATCAAGGGAACTTTTGAAAAAAGCGGCCCCGTGTTACTGGTACAATGCAAAATGTCACATCCTTCCTGATAAGCTGCTCTAGGCAATGCCATCTGTTCCCAACCTGGGTAACCCCATTTGGATTGCAATTCGACAATCTTAAAGTTTGGAGCATCGGGAATACAGGTGTCATCCACATCGGGTCGAACAAAGATTACATATTCGTTTTTTGAATCAATTTTTTGGAGGTTTTTGATAAGCTCCAAAGCCACCATATCCATCCCATGTTTTTTCTTCCGAAAAAGTCGTTGTCCTTCGATTCCTATTTTCATCTTAATTGCCATTGGCGGTTCCGTGTTGGGTATGAATGAATTTTTTATTGGCCCCTTTCAATCGAAAAAGTGATAGAAACATGAGCAAGAAAGCGTTGGGCAGCTTTAGTACCGCTTTTAGGGTGGACCTCGTATAAAATCGTTTGGGCACGGCAAAGAAAAATGCTAGTATGATCAACGCTAAACATAAATACCATACGCTTGGTGGTATGGCCAGAACAGAGTTCTTCAGCAAATCGCCTAAAATGAAATAGAAAAGCGAAAAAGCAAAAACCAATCCCAACAATAGCACTCTTGGCGGAGATACCATTTGATAGACCTTATCGAAAAAATCGATGTTGCCCCTAAGAAATAGCTCCTTGATGCCTGATGAAAAGTATCGTCCAAAATAAATGAACTGGGCAGACAACCATCGTTTACGTTGATTTGCAAAGACTTCTGATTTTTGCACTTTTTCATCCAGTACCAATGCATCTTGTAAATATTCTATACGGATTCTGTTTTTGAGCAGCTTGAGTTCAAGTTCTTTATCAAATCCGCCCACGGCATTCACCTTGGCCATGGTCTTTTTGAAAAAATGATAGTCAAAGGCCATTCCGGAGCCTATTAGGGCAGAGGAAAGTCCGAGAACACGATGTCCCTTTCTAAAAATATGGTTGTTGATTTCTTCACTGAGAGCATCCAAAATAGCGAAAGGAGTATTGATATTCTTGGCAATACGGTGTCCTTGCACCACCTTGTATCCTTGATTAAAGGACGTGTTGACTTTTTGCAAAAAGTTGTGTTCCATTACATTGTCGGCATCCAATATCAAGGCTACGTCATAATCGTTTCCGATAGCCTCCATCGCTTTGTTCAAAGCTTTGGACTTAGTGCTTTTTTCGAAAAAAACCTCCACCACTCTAATGGGTAAATCCCTTAATTTTCGAAGTGTTTCTTCTTGGAACGAATCAGCAATCACTACTACTTCGTAAAACTCGGTCGGATAGTTTTGCTTTAGAGCCTGTTTAGCAACCTCGACGATTACATTATCCTCTTTATAACCAGGAATCAAAACGGCAAATCTTCGTTGCTTCTCCAAAACTTCGTTTCTCTTTTTTGCCTTGAAAAGACCGGCAAACGAGAAAACAAAAACGTAGATGGATGCAAAGCCGAAGTACCCTATCAAAAGGAACTCTATCGCATTCAATACCATTTTCAAAACATCCATATTAAAACAGATACTGCTTAAGGCTAGCCTTCAATAAGTTCTTTGATTGATTTTTCCTTGAGTAGATTATCAAAATATTCAATCGTCTTACCCAAACCTGTTCTCAAGTCCACTCTAGGCTTCCAATCCTTCAATTTTTCCTGGGCCAATGAAATATCGGGCTTGCGTTGCATTGGGTCATCTGAAGGCAGGGGTAGATGAATGATTCTTGATTTTGAACCGGTAAGGTCAATGATGTTCTCTGCCAATTCCAACATGGTAAACTCACCAGGGTTTCCAATATTAATTGGGCCAATGAACTCATCTTCAGTGTCCATCATTTTGATCATACCATCTACCAAATCACTTACATACTGAAAGCTTCTCGTTTGGGTTCCATCACCAAAAACGGTAATATCTTTTCCTTGTAGGGCCTGCATGATAAAGTTGGAAACCACCCTACCATCATCTGGTTCCATTCGAGGTCCGTAGGTATTGAAAATGCGAACAATCTTGACCAGTACATCATTGGATTGATGGTAATTGACAAAAAGGGATTCGGCACATCGCTTCCCTTCATCATAGCAAGAGCGGATTCCAATTGGGTTCACATGTCCCCAGTAATCCTCGGGCTGAGGATGTATCTCGGGGTCTCCGTATACTTCGCTCGTGGAAGCCTGCAATATTTTTGCCTTTATCCGCTTCGCCAAACCCAACATATTGATGGCACCAAGAACCGATGTTTTTATGGTCTTGATAGGATTATGCTGGTAATGAACAGGAGAAGCTGGGCAAGCTAGATTGTAGATTTCATCCACCTCCAAAAAGTATGGTAAGGTTACATCATGTCTGATGATTTCGAAATAGGGGTTCTCCAGTAAATGGACAATCTTGCTTTTTCTTCCCGTGAAATAGTTGTCCATGCTGATGACCTCATTGCCATCGTCCAACAGTCTTTCGCACAAATGTGAGCCTACAAAACCTGCACCTCCCGTGACCAATATTCTTTTCATGTTGTTGCGTTAAGCGTTAATGGTTTCCACTTCTGTATTCTTAACCACTTCTCTACCAATACTGTAATATGTGAAATCAAGCTCCACCATTTCCTCCGTATCGTAGACATTACGACCATCAAAAATGGTCTTACTGGTCATAAGCTTTTCCAATATTCGGAAGTTGGGCATTCTAAATTCTGACCATTCGGTCACCAATATCAAGGCATCAGCATCGATTATGGCATCATATTCATCCTTGGCATATTCAATCTTATCCCCTAAAATGCGTTTCGCTTCCTCCATCGCTACGGGGTCGTAGGCTCGGACCGTTGCTCCCAAAGCAACCAATTGGTCCACGATGACCAAGGACGGTGCTTCGCGCATATCATCTGTTTTGGGTTTGAAAGACAATCCCCATAAGCCAAATTGTTTGCCCTTAAGATTCTCACCAAAATGTTGTTTAATTTTTTCCACCAAAATGGATTTCTGGCGATAGTTAACACTTTCGACTGCTTTTAAAACTTCTAGAGAGTGACCGTATTCGTCAGCAGTTCGAACCAAGGCTTGAACATCTTTAGGGAAACAACTTCCCCCATAACCGGTTCCTGGATAAATGAACTTGTTCCCTATTCTGGAATCTGAACCAATTCCTTTACGTACTAAATCAACATTTGCTCCTACCAATTCACATAGGTTGGCGATATCGTTCATAAAACTGATTTTAGTGGCCAACATGGAGTTGGCGGCATACTTGGTCATCTCCGAAGAGAAAATGTCCATGAACAATAAGGGGTGACCGTTCATCAGGAACGGTTTGTACAGCTTTCGCATCACTTTCTCGGCCCTTTTACTTTCTACTCCAACAACGATTCTGTCAGGCTTAAGGAAGTCATCCACAGCACTTCCCTCCTTTAAAAATTCTGGGTTGGAGGCAACATCGAATGGGATACGAACTTTTCTGTTCGCCAATTCTTCCTCCACAGCTGCTTTTACTTTGAATGAGGTTCCTACGGGTACCGTACTTTTGGTAATGATTACCTTGTAGTCTTGCATATGCTGCCCTACCTCTCGGGCAACCCCAAGCACATATTTTAGGTCAGCACTTCCGTCTTCATCGGGTGGAGTACCCACAGCGATAAATACGGCATCACTTTCTTGGATTCCCTTTTCGAGGCTGGTTGTGAAATGAATACGCCCTTTATCTATGTTTCGTTCCAGAAGTGAGTCCAATCCTGGCTCGTATATAGGTACCTCCCCGTTACGGAGCTTTTCAATTTTTTTCTCGTCGATATCAACGCAGGTCACGTTGATTCCCGTTTCGGCAAAGCAGGTTCCCGTTACCAGTCCTACATAACCTGTTCCAACAACTGTAATGTTCATGGTTTAAAATATCTTTATAGATTTATTAATGGAAGAGTTAAAATATTTTTATGTAAATATTATCTTACATTTTTGGAAAGAAAAGTAATTGTTGTAAAGCGCATCAATCCTGTTGTAAATGAGCCTTCTACTTCTATAAAATTTCCAGTAAGACGGAAGCTTGGTATTATTCTACACCGCTTTATGGGTCAAGTTCCAAGAGATAGCTTTCCAAAGCGCTTTAAAATGGTCAAACTCTTTTCGCAACAAATGTTTTAAACTGTTTTTGGGGATAGAGACAAAACACTGAAACAGCAGACTTACAAATAGTTCCAAGGATTTAAAATTCCTACGTGCAAAAAGAATCCGATTTCTTGAGATATAATAGGTTTTCAATGGACTGAACTTTCCGGTAGATACAGATTCCTTATGAAGAATGTATGATTTTGGTTGATAGAAAATTCTATAACCTGCCCGTTTCACCATTTCGGCCCAGTCATGCTCCTCATAGTACAAAAAGTAAATCTCGGTCATCATCCCGACCTTGTCTACTACCCTTTTCGGAACCATCATTGCCGCACCATGAATGGATTCGGTTTCCCCAGCTACATCATAATCCCCATTGTCTGTTTGATGATACCCGATGCTGTTGTTACGAATGGTCCATTTGTTCATAGCCGTGTAACCTGCATATTGTATTAGGGTAGTATCCCAATGAAATTTAATTTTAGGGCTCACCATGCCAATGGTTTCATCTGACTGAAGTGTCTCCACCAAGGGTTCGATAAAACCTTCGGGGACTATGGTATCGTTGTTAATGAAAAGAAGGTACTCCCCTTTGGCTTCTTTTACCCCTAAATTGTTGCCTCCAGCAAAACCTAAGTTTTCTGGGCTTTTTATCAGTTTTATCTCAGGATAGTTTTCCTTGATGACATCAGGAGTATCATTTGGGGAAGCATTATCCACCACCAATACCTCAATATTGGGATACGATAGTTTTCGGATGGATTCCAATAGCTCCAAAGTAACTCCAGATTCATTATAGTTAATAGTGATGATTGACACAAGTGGTTTCATGGGTTGGTATTTTAGGTTATGGGGTAAGTTCAAGTGCTTCTCCAGCCCTTTGTTTTTCTTCAAGAATTTGTCTGTCCAGTTTTGGAGCAATAAACATGAACACCATTCCGGCATACATGAGGATACAGGTCGGAAATTGACCAAACACCCCATTCCCGTAAGAGGCGGCCATAATTCCGAACATGCCACAGACCAATGCCGTAATCTGTCCTTTTAGCCAACCATCCCGGATTTTAAACATCACATTATAAGCCCCTGTGATGATGACAAAAAATAAGATGAACAAATGCAAATAAAGTCCGACGATTCCGGTATCCGCCCAGACTGCAACAAACCAACTATCGGTGGCCGTATTGGCCAAAAAGGTGTTCGGCGAAAACCGTTTGCCCCAGTTTCCGGTGGAACCTATTCCCCCGCCAAATGGTCTTGATGATAAATAACCGCTTAGCTTAGCTTGATTTTCAAGCCGCACCTGCAATGAGGCATCATTGGGGTCGAAAGCGGTACGCATCCTTCGAATTTGATCATTGTCATTTCCAATAGTGGTGTATTTGAAGAATACGAAAACACCAATCCCCAAAAGTGCACCAAGTACAATACTGGGAATATGCTTTCGAACAATCAAGAACATAATCCCAGCTGCTGCTGGTACGGCAATAGCTCCTCGGGTTCCGGAAATCATCATTCCTAAAAGTCCGGCCACAGCAACTATACCGAACAAAACTTGCATCTTTCTATTTTTTGCAAAAAGTGCCAAAATGCCAAATACAACCCCTGTATGTCCCTGGGACGCCCCAAACTGTCCTGCATCGGAGTAAAAAGAAAATATTCTCAGCTTTCCAAAGAGGACGTGGGTAACAGCACCCCCAGCATCCAACCAAGCTTGTTCGTACGAGTCCACCCCGAAAATGAGTTGTTGCATTCCCTTCAATGTGGCCAAAAAGGAGAGTGCTCCCCAAATCACAAAAAACAAATGCAGGTCTCTGGGTTTATTGAAAAGGATAAAAACCAAAGGGATGAAAAGCCACATATACAACGACAATCCCCTCATGGCATAAAACCAAGCGGCAATACTAACTGCTTCTGGATTCACAATCTGAAAAATGGCATAGCCAAACCAAACCGAGGCCAATAAGGTAAGCTGTGATTTAGCCCGGTCCCAAGGTACCTTTAAGCGAAAGGCCTTAAAAAACAAAGCTAAATACATCAACACCATAAGCCCATCCATTAGCAAGCCCCATGTCATGGGGATGTATCTTCCTATGCCGAGCACAAAGAAATTGAAGATAAGTACGGTGACTACACCAATCCTTGGATTCACGAATAGTGCTCCCAAATACAGAAAAACAAATGGCAGCATCATAATAGCAATTCCAGCCACTAGACCCCTTGTTGCCGTCAAATGTCCTGATGCCAATGCGATGGATAGAACGATGAGAATGGGAAGTGGCTTCCTCAAGTAATCAGACCCTTGTGTAGCTTCAAAAGGACTCATCAGCCTAAATGGGTTTTTAGGTTTTTCAAAAACAACATGCTCTCAGAAACAATGTCCCTTCCCTTCACTTGAATTTCCCTTTTCAGATAACGGAAACCCATAAAAATTCCCATTAAAGTGAACAAAACAGTTCCGACTGCCACCGCCACTAGACTCTTCAAAACAAAAACCGCGATTAGGTTAAGGACCATATTGGCAAATGTCATAACCAATACCTTGTACAGATTCAGTTTGGGCCTGTTGATGCTATCCAAAAGAACTCCCGTGAAACGATCTAAAGGGAGTAGCATGGTATATATGGTAAACACTCGAAATATCAGAGTCAACAATGGAAGTGCATCTTTATACTCATCTCCACCCAAAATCAACACCAAAGGTTCGGCCATAATGAACGCTGCAAGGGCAACTGGAAAAAACAAAAGGGTCACAATACCCACATAGGAATAAAAGACTCTTTTGGCACCGCTAATATTTCCATCGATACAATTTTTGGACATTCGAGGATAGGCCGTCATAGCAAAACTGTGCAGGGGGATACCCAACAAATCCGTTAGTTTTAGCGGGATGGCGTACATGGCGATTCCCGCCGAACCTAGAAAAGGACTCATGCCTATGATCAAGGTATCGGAGCTCTTCAAAAGGCTTGAACTTATCAAAGTCCCCATGGAATATTTTCCGAAGTTGATAAGTTCTTTTTCAACCTTTCTTTTGGCATGGGTAAGGTACAGAAGTCCATCCCAATTTCTTACTGAGCACCACAAACCAGAGATGGCATTGACAATGATGTTTACCCAAATAATTTCTATCAAACCCAAGCCGAGCCAAACATAGTTGGCCACCAAAAAGATACAGAACAAGCCGACATTGGAAAGACGCACCACCATCATCCTGCTAAAATTTTGTTCCGCTTGAAAAAGTGACATGGCATTGTTCCAACTTAAGTTGGATAGCGCCAGAAATGGGTAGTAAATCAAAAATAAAAGATATCCATTGTTGATTTCAAAATCTACAAGACTCACCAGTCCGTAAAGAAGCCAACAGAAAAGAGTCAAAACCAGTAAGAGAACCACATTGATTCGAAAGGATGCCCCTAAAATGGTTTTCTTTTTTTCATCATTGGCGCCGGATAACAATCTTACCGAAGAGGTTCTTGTCAATCCAAAGCGTAAAAGGTCGACAAAGGTGGCTAGGGTGATGAAAAGCACCCATTCCCCAAAAAGTTCTTTGCTCAATTGACGGGTCAACAACATAAAGCTCAACAACCCCAAAAAAGCAACACTTACATTAGCCACCAGCGAGGAAAGATTTTTTTCTTTACCGATATTTTTAAGCTTTCCCAACATTAGGCCACGGAGGTTTTGGTGAAAAATCGAAACTGAACTGCCTTTTTCACCCATTTTCTTATAATCGACCTCTTTTTGGGAAGGTCACCAACCACTGTCTCCATTTCCAATACTTTGACCCCATTTAAAATGATTGTGGGTTCGGGACCGGTGGTAGCTTCGTTAAAAAGCTCAAGGGCGTTCTTGTCTGCCTCACCCCATGCTCTATTGGCCCGTGTAACCAGAAATGTATAGTCCATGGTGGATGCCAACTTAACAGGAAATGGATTTTTGATAATGCTTGGGATTTCCAAGATGACGAAATCAAAATCATCAAAACTTTCAATAATTTGATTTTTATCAAACTCTTTTATACAAGATATTTTATACAACTGGTCGCTGACAGCATAGCGCAACTTGGTGTAGTAGTCATTGGAAAGACCTATGTCTTCTTCGTCATAGGTTATATGTAACGTCCTGTAATCGAGCTCACAGAGTTTTGCGATGAGATGCCTGCAGATAAACGTCTTTCCTTCGGTTTCTTGGGTTGAAAAGAGCATATTGACCACGGGCTCATTTTCTTTTTCCTTTTTGAACTGGTTTAGAATAATATTTCGCGAAATGGCATTGACCGCCTTGTTTTGAAGATAATCGTAGTCTATCTTTTTACTTGAGTTGCTTATTACCGGGAAAATGGAAGAGACCTTAAGTCCGATTTTATCCTCAGCACGAGCAGCTGTGTTAATGTTTCCATCCAAAAGTTCCAGAACAAGGATGGTAGCCGCCACGAGAACAAAACCTGCCATAAAGGCTACAATGACCAACAGCATCCGCTTACTGGGTTTTGGGCTGATCGGATAAAACGGAACCTCTGTCAATTTAATGTTGGATTTCAACTCCACATTTTGTTGTCTCAATTTGGCCAATCCTAAGCTGTGGAGAAGACTTAAATATTCCCTTTCGGCGATATCGATTTTTCGTTCCAGACGTTTCATGGTTGCTCCCAGGGGGGAGAATTCTTGATACAACTCCTTGAATTCCTCCCTTTTTTGTTCCATTACCTTTAACTGCGCATCATAGCCTTCGTACTCAATGGTTTTTTGCAACCAATCAGCCAGAATACTTGTGGAAGCAATGCTTTTGGTATCAAAATCGGTTTTGTAAAGGGTGTCTACATTGGAAGCCATTTGTTGTTCTAGCTGTCGAATACGTTCTTTTTTTTCGGCTACATCTCTGGCGTTTTTAAGAGCTTGCGTTGAATCTTGTTCTAACCCAAGGGTTTTCATGGAGACCTCAAAATTGAGTTGTGAAAGTTCTTTTCTTAGATTCATAATGCTCTGGCTGGAAATCCTTTTCAACTCATGGGCCTCTAACCTAGATTCCAAAGTTTCCAGCACGGCCTTTGAAGCATGGTACTTGCGAAGCACTTCAAAGAATTTTATTTCAAATTCCTCTTTTTCGGCCGCAATATGTTTGGTCTGTTCGTAGTAGTTGATGATGTTGTTCGTTCTATTGAAATCTAGCAATTCATCTTCAGCCCCTCGTAAATGCCCTGTCGATTTGTTGAGTTGCCCTTCAAAATATCGCACTACGGCATCCGACTGGTTTGCCTTGATATCTGCATTGAGTCTCACGAAGGTCTCACAGAGAATCAAAAGGGTATTTTGGCAAATGGCTGGGTCTTCCGACTCAAAGTCGATATCCACAAAGTCACTGTTCGAGATTCTTCTGAGGCCAATTCGTCCCAGAATCTTTTCAATGCTATAATCCGGGTGGTCCAGATTGATGAGCTGGTAAATAAAATTGGTGTGGTCGGAATTTTTTAATCTTGTAAAATTCTCATAAGTCTTTTCGATATCTCCTTTTACCACCAATTGTTTGACTTCATCAGGAACGATTTGCATTAATTCCCCGTACTTTTTTGAAGAGATTATCTTAACATCTGCACTGTCCAACACCATATGTTGGGTAAATAATTTGAGACCGACAATCTCAATGGTGGTACGAGCCTTGATAAGATTTAAAAGGTTGTCATAAGCTGTATTGGTGGCCCTAAAGTCTATCTTGGTATTCTCCAATTCAATGTTAGACCCTGTAGCAATTCCCGTGTAAATTCGAGCCTTTGAATTGAAGACTTTTGGCTCGTTTCGGGTAAGGTAAAATACCATAGAGGCCAAAATAATGGGAACGGCAATCAACAGGCTGATATGCCGTAGTAAAAGGCGAACAAAGAATAATAGGTTAAACTTCATTTTAGATATTCAAATCGGCTCCGGTAATGTTTTCCAAAGCCATTACGGAGGAAACAAATTCGGACCGTTGCAATTCAAAATTCATAGTAGCCTGGTTCATCATTTGTTGTAGGCGCGTGTATTCCGTAACATTGATGACCCCGTTGGCAAAATCCTTTTCGGCCCTTAGCGATTGCACCCTAAAATTGTCCACAATTGAACCAGAAATAAAGAACATGCGATGATGCTTCAACAGGTTGTTGTAAAGCTCAACTACCTTTTGCTCCAGTTCCACTTCGGCCACCTGGGTTTCAAAACGGGCCTTTTCCGCTTCACCTTTCGCACTTAAAATCCTAGCCCTCCGATTGATTATGGCCGAAAGTGGCAAACGGACAGAGACTCCTACATTATATCTGCTTTGTTCACTGGAGAACAACTGCTGACTTTGAGGGTCACCCGCTATCTGGGAATTACTAAGGTTATCAAATATCCCATAGTTATAACCAGCCTCAAGATTGATATATTCCAACCAGGCTCTTTGCTCAAAGGATACAACACCGTCACGATACTGCTGTTCCGAAACGGTCACTTTAATAAACGGGGAATACTCTTTGGCCATTGAAATTAGGGTGTCCAACGGGGGAAGCTTTTTGCTGATGTCGTTCTCCCGTAATCCCTTTTCAATAAAATCATTGATAGACTGCGCTTTAATAGTTTGCAATGTCAATAAAATCAATAAGATGCCCCAGTATTTCGTCATTACACGTTTTCTTTTTGAAAGACCGCTCTAAAGGTTCGAAGCACAATCCACATATCTATCAGAAATGCGTTTTTGCTATTTGCGTATTCTACGTATTTGATGTCCAGTTGTTTTCGTTCTTCCGGGGACATTTTTGAGCTTCGTCCCCGTGCTTCAACCTGCCACAATCCTGTGATACCCGCTGGACCGTTGAAACGATTGGTCCATTCGTCCGTGGTCAACACCTCAGCTTCATATAAGGGCAAAGGTCTGTTCCCTACGATTGACATATCCCCGTTCAATACATTTATCAATTGTGGGAGTTCGTCAATGCTCAACTTTCGTATAACCTTGCCCACTTTTGTGATTCGTGGGTCGTTGTCAAACTTTACAAAAGCACTTTTCGCACTTTCACGTCTCTGGTTGTTATGCTGTAATTCATCCACCTCACTATCGTCACCAAAAAGTACAGTTCCTGAGGTTTTTGTTTCCTCTTGAGGTGTTTTTACTACTTCATTAGTATCGTCATCGTGCACATATTGGTTCAAATGCTGGAATTCCTTCAATCGCTTATCGGCATCTGGATACATGGAACGCAATTTGTAAAAATCAAAAATCCTATATCCGGTTCCTACTCTCTTTGAGATGTAATACACTTTTCCTTTGGATTCCAAGCGAATAGCCAATATCACTAAGAGCAAAAAGGGAGAGGCCAAAAGCAGCACCAATCCAGCAACAGCTATGTCAAAACTCCTTTTCCAAAACCCTATTCTATATTCTTTTATAGCGCCATCGGGAGGCACTATCTTCTCCTGTTTCAAATTGGCCTTGAGTTCCTTTAGGAACCGTACCCTGTCTAAAACATTGGAAGTGGAAAGCGGATGGACATAAAAGTCATCTATCCCGCTTTTTACCGCTTCTGAAAGGTCTTCTTTGTTTCTTTCCTCAGCAATCAAGATAAAGGGAATGGCATGGTCATTCGCAAAACGCTTTCGCAGGATTTTATGGAACTCGATACCTGATTGTCCGGGAATTTGTTTTTCACATAAGATAGCATCCACACCCTGATTTTCTTCCAACCATTTTATCGCGAGCAGTGCATTTTTTTCCCTATGAAAATCTACAGCAGGCGAACTATTTTGAAACTGATCTTCAACACTCTTGTTCTCCCCCACATATAGGAGGCGAATTTTTTTATCGGATACAATTTCCATGGTCCTAAGTACGAACTAGAAGTTTTTCTACCCGGATAAGCAGTTCTTCAGGATTGAAGGGTTTTACCAAATAGTCGTCTGCACCAAGTTTAAGGCATTGAATTCGGTCGGCGCTACTGTCCCTACAACTTAAAACGATGATAGGAACATCAGAGAAATATCCACTTTCCTTTACTTTTTTGATTAACTCAAACCCATCCATATTGGGCATTTCAAGGTCCGTGATAATCAGATCCGGAATATTTCCATCCTGCATCCAGGACAGGGCCGCCAAGCCATCTTCCATAGTGGTCACATTGTAAGATTGGCCCAAAAATTGGCTCACCAACTCACTAAGGGATTGTTTGTCATCAACTACTAAAATCTTCATGATATACTTTTTTGGGGTTGTAGTACTAAATACACTTGAAAAGTAGGATAAATATTACTTATCCATAATTCTATGTTGTAAAACCAAGGCAACTTGTTGTAAGCTTGAATTAATCGGAGGTGTTGGTTTTTAAAGGCTCATCGACCAAAGAAATGGCAATGGTTTTGAGGAATAAGCAATGCACATCCTGATTTAAGAAAACGGAAAACTGCTTTGGTCAAGCTTTGGTTTTATTCTGGGATTCTATCGACTTCCATACTTCTGTACACCTGCTCCACCGAAGTGTTCGTCTTAAAAAACCTTTCGTTACAAAATGGGAACGGCTTACCAGGCTCTCGTTTTGGAGGAAGTGCGGTATACACATCCACAGACACATAACGAAACTTTCCTTTCCCATGAAGATGCATGGCCAACATACCATCATCACAACCTGAAACCGCTCTTAAATCTGTTTCGTAACCTATCGGTAGTAGAACGTCTCTTTTTATGGCCATACAGACCGCACGAATATGTTTGATTCGAGAGGTGAATCCCTTTCTCATTTTTAATCGGAAATAAACCTCTTTAAGCTTGTTTCGTATCCTCATTTTCGAGGAAAGCTGGAAATCATTTTCATAGCTTTTAGAAACCGAGTAAGTAAGAACCAAATCTTTATCTTCAAAAAATGGGAGCACCATATGATCTATGTAGTAGGGGTCGTAAATCGTATCGGGATCCATGGAACATACAATGGTACCTCTTGCCTCTTCAAGCCCTCTCTGTCGTGCAGGTGTAATACCCTGTTCAGGTTGGCTAACTACCTTCGCACCAAGTTGATGCAATATGGATAAACTCTCCTCGTCTGCATTGTTTTCGACGAAAATTACCTCGTAGGGGATAATGGTTTTGAGATTTGCCAAAGAGGCAATATGAGCCAAAAGGGTTTCTTTCGACCTATAAACCGGTGTGATGAGGCTCACCACGGGTTTTTGCACCTTGCCCAACAAATCAAAGTAGGTGGTCAAACGCTCAAAATCCGAGTCTTCCAATTGTCTGGGATTCATCCCAAAATAGGGTTGGTACGAGGTTACCTTCATAACGAAAATCTTATTGAGAGTTATACCCTATCTGAACTTAAAATGTAGTTGGTCTTGGTGGTATTCATGGTTTCCAAAACATTTTCATTTTGGCGACCTATTAAGGAAACTACTTTGTTGAGTCGGGCAGATTTTTGATATAAGCCTTCGAAAAAATGCGCCGCAGCTGAATCCATCTGGGTGACCTTTTCCAAACTTACCACAAAGCTTTCATGGTTTTCAAGAATGGATTCAAAGTAAACATGAAGTGAATTTACATGCTGTGATGATACTTTTCCTAAAATTTCAAAGATTCCATGGTTCTCTCGTATTTCCAAAGACATATGCTAAAACGGTTTAGTAGTTCGTAACTCAATTATTTTAACATTTTCATATAGGGCCTTATATACTAACGGATGAACATCTAATTATTGTAGTATTTTTCCTTCTTTTTATAACAAGTTCAATCTCTGCATCAATTCAGGGCGGTTGGATCGGCTTATTGGGATAACATTTCTTTCTATAAGAACACTGTTGTCTTGAATGTCGACGATTTGGGTGAAGTTGATAATAAAGGATCGGTGAATCTGTAAAAAACGAGATTCCGGAAGTTTTTCTTTGATTTTCTTCAAGGTAGAGTGCACACGATAGCGTTTATCATTGGTTTGAATTTCAATGTAATCTCCTTTTGCTTCTATCAACAAAATATCCCTTAATTTCAGTTTAATGAGCCTGCGATCGATATTAATGTACAACTCTTCTTCTTGCCCATGTGTTCCTCCGCCTAATTGACTATTCAAATCATCTTTTTCAAAGGCGCCTTCAAGCCTGGTTATACATTTTTCAAAACGTTCGGGGGTTATGGGCTTCACCAAATAATCTACAATGAACGGATACTCGTAGGCCTCAATGGCAAAATTTTTGTCAGAAGTAGTGAGAACAATTTTAGGAGGGTTCTGCAAGGTCTCAATGAAATCAATCCCGGTAAGTTTGGGCATATGGATATCCAAAAAAATCAGGTCTACCTCATCATTCTTCAAAAACTTCAATGCCTCTAAGGCATTTGGAAACTCGGCACGCACCTCCATTTCAGGGATTTTCCTGCAAAGCTCCTTCACAATAGCCCTGGCACTGGCTTCATCATCTACGATTATACTTTTCATTTTAAGCGATTTTAACAATGAATTCTTCCACCGTATGTAATATCTCTTGAAAATCTTTTTCCAAGTTCGTATTCCCAAACTTTAGGTCCTCTTCGTATTTAATGGCCAAACGATAGCCCTCCTGTAAACCCAGAATACCTAGTTTGTGTTTTATCTTGTGAACTATCTTCGCAGATTCCTCTAGATTTTCTTGCTGCAAATTTTCTAGATAATCACTCTTCTCCTTCGGAAATTCATTCTGGATGATGGTCAAGAATCTCTTTTCAAATTCTTCGTTTCCTCCTGAAATCTCCTTGATGTAGTCAAGATTTGGTCGTTCCATATGAAAGGTTATTTTTTATGGTAAAAAAGAAGGTTGTGCCCCTGTCCTCATGGGATGAAAGCCAAATATCCCCTTTATGGTAATTGATTATTTTCTTTACCAATGCCAAGCCAATACCCGTGGCACTGGAGTTATTTTCCAATTTTTTGAACATATCAAAAATCCCTGTCTGAAGATGCTTGGGGATTCCTTTTCCGTTATCTGTAACCGTAAAAAGCCACCCATCCTTTTCGGGTTTTACGTCAATGGCTACCATTCCATCACGTTTGTCTTCACAAGCCGCAATCGCATTGGTCATTAAGTTTTTGAAGAGCTGTTCCATTCTGTACTTTCCGGCATACATTTTGGGAAGGTCCTTGCTCTTTTTAATGGTAACATTGTCAGGCACATATATGGTTCTTTCGATCTCATCAATTAGGGAATACAAATCTATGGCCGAGGATTGTTCTTGTAAAGAATCGATGGTTGAGTGTCGCAATATGCCATCAATCAAACTGTCCATTTTTGTCAAGTTTTGAAATATCAGCTCCACGTTTTCTGTACTCTGTTCGTTGAAGCTGTCCTTACCATCTTCAAATACCCAGCTTACCAACGAGTGTACATTTCTAATCGGGGATTTAAGGTCATGTGATACCATATGGGCATAGTTGTTCAAAGACTCATTCTGTTGTTCCAAGTTTTTGAGCAACACATCTTTTTCTTCGGTAATTTCAACTAGCCTATGGGCTTGCTTTTCGATATCGTGAACCAATTTTTCATGATCCAATTCAAATTCCTCACTTGAACAACCATTTTCCTCATGCTGTATGGAAGCTACCGCTCTGCTCAAAGCTTTCAGTACTTTGCGTTGGCTCTGGGTTTCTTGATTTAATCGCAGATTGGCCTCATAAAGTTCTTCCGAACTCAATAAGGTGGCCCTCTGAATCATCTTCAACTTTTCATCAAAATCTGAGTACGATTTGCTGATAGCCGCGAAAAAGTTTTCCAAGGCTTCATCCCCAGAAAGCTCCTCGGGAAGGTGTTTTTTGATTTGTCGTTTTAGCAACGAATGCATTTATTCACTCAATAAGGTTAATGTCATGGTTTGATTGTGCAGTTGGCATTCATTTTTTCCTGCAAAAGGAGCCATTTCCCCATAGGAATAAAATCCGGTTATGGCTGCTTGATCACCAATGATTTCTGCTACTTCCTCTATTTCATCTTCGGTTCTTTGGTCCAAGACCAATTTTCTACCCACGCAACTCACCAAAATGGCCAACTCAGGTTTTTTCTTTCTTCCCTGCATAGCCAATTGGGCTGCTTTGGAAGCGCCCTCAGCAATATCATCAACGGTTGACATCATCAATTGCACCTTTGATTCTTCTGGTACATCACCTGCCAAAACCATTGAACTGTTTTCCTCTTCTATGGTCAGAATAGTACGAACCAAGGGTTCTTGCTTGTCGAGTTGTTGCACTGTCAAAGGATATAAAAGGGCTGCTTGCGGTAATTGCTTTGCACGTTCTCCCAGATACTTTTTATAAAGGTCCAACGCAGGTTTCCCATCAATTTCAAAAAGCACATTGTCCTCTGATTTGGTAATGGTACGGACTGGGCCAAATGGCGTCCAGCCCCCATAATTGGCATAGGATACTTCGAGCGCATCGCCATAAAATCCGATAGCGATTACCTCGCCTTGTTTTGGGTTCTCATTGTAAGAAGCCAATGTTTTTTCAAAACGGGCACCGTCTCCGCAAAGACCCCCGGTAATAGAAGTTTGAAATCCTGATATGGACTCCATGCCTTCAATAAGACCACTTCCATTTACGAAGCTTCCGTCAGAAACCACAAATAAGTGTTCCAAATTTTCGGGGTCAAAGCTTTTGGAAATTGCCTTTCCCATTTCCTCAATGGAGGCAAAGTCGGAAACATTTGTGTTCTTGATCGTGAACTTCGTCTTTTCAAACTCAATAGCGGTCAAGGTTATGCTTCCTTCATAAACATTGGTTTCCATGATTTCACCAGAAGTGGATCCAAAAACGAGATGTCCATCGGGGTACATTTGCCGAATTTCATTATGTAAATTGTCATCTTCCAGTAAGTATCGGTCCCCAAAAACCAAAACCAAAGGTTCTTTCAACGTCTCTTCCTGTTCAAAAACCCAATTGTCTTTTGCTGTGCGTTTTGCCTGAATTATCTTCATTGTTTATTTATTTTTTAGTTTTTTGCCAGAGTAAAGTAGAAGGTCGTTCCTTTTCCTATTTCGCTTTCCAACCACACTTCTCCCTGATATCGGTCAATAATTTTCTTTACAATCGAAAGGCCAATCCCTGTGGACCGTTCTTTGTTACCGATGGATTGAAATACCTCAAATATTTTCTGATGATACTCTTCAGGTATACCAACACCATTATCCTTAACACAGAATTCCCAATGCGTATTTCGATCCTTGAAGTCAATCTCTACAAGACCTTTTGATTTTTCAATGTTGACGACAGCATTACTCAAAAAGTTCTGGAACAATTGGTGCACCATGGTCTTATCGGCATTGATTGTCGGAAGTTTTCTCACCACTTTTATGTTCACATGCTCAGGGATATAGATAATCTCCTTAATTTCATGTATGACCTCGTTCACATCTACCTTAGTGGTATCGAGAGTATTATTGTCAACCGTAGAATACTTCAGAATCCCGGTTATGAGTTTATCCATCCCTTCGATTTTCTCCTGAATCATTTGAAGGTTGTAACGCCCGGTCTCATCCAACTGATCTTTATAGTCATCATAAAGCCAGGTGGACAAAGCACTTATGCTTCGCAAAGGTGACTTTAAATCATGGGAAACGATATGGGCGTACTCTTGAAGCCCTTTGTTACTATTTTCCAATTCAACTAAGAGATTCTCTTTTTGAAGTTCCAGATTCTTCTGCTCTGTAATGTCCAGATGGATACCTATCGAGCCCACTATATTTCCAATCTCGTCATATCGGGGCGCTCCGCTGATAAGCCAAAACCGCTTTTCACCACTTCGGGTAATCACACCGACTTCATAGGAATCTGATACACCACGAAGTCTTTTGAGTGTGTGGTCCTTTATTTTTTCTCTATCATCCCCTACGATTTGAATAACGTCCTTGGCATTGTTTCCGATAAGTTCTATGGATGAGTACCCTATCATTTCGCAAAAACTCTGGTTGACCATTAGTATATTTTCTTCGGTATCCACCTCAACTAGTCCGAGGTTCATGTTTGCAATGATGCTACCGTATTTTTCCTTTTGGATTTCCAGATTCTTACGATAGTTCTTCTTTAGGGTAACATCATGATAACTCCATAGATGGCCTTGATATTCTCCATTATTGAACAGTGGGATGTAATCCCGTTCAAAAGTTCTGCCGTCCACCAGTTCCATCTCGTCTGCGGCAACCATTTCCTTCTGTTTCAAGACATAATCCATTCTTCGTGCAACCTCGTCCTGTTCCATAAAAAGATGCTTGTATTTATGGATGGATTTTGCAGTATTGACTCCCTTAAGGGTTTCGGGAGATACCGGAATTCCGAAGAGATCACAGAACTTCTGGTTGGCCAAGACTATTTTACGATTTTGATCTTCCAATAGAACCCCAGACTGAAGGTTCTTGATAAGGGTGGTCATCCGTTCCTCGGAAGCCTTGAGCTTTTCTTCAGAAATCTTTTCTTGGGTAATGTCCTCGATCAGTGCAACACTGTATGATATCTCCCCGTTTTCATCAAAAAGGGAGCTGACCGAGGTTTTTCCATAAAGGGCTTCCCCATCCTTTTTGAAGAACTTCCGAATTATGGTAAGGTTGGTATCCTCTTCGAAGCTTTTTTTCAGAAGTGTTTCGTAAAGCTCGCTGTCTTCTAAAGTTGAAATATCATCCAGTGAAAGTTTGGTGAGTTCAATTTCAGTATATCCCAACAGCTCGATAAAGGAATTATTGGCACGAACTATTTTATCTTGAACAATTAGAAGAATTCCCAAAGGAGAATTTTCTACAATAATGTCCTGTTGTTTTTTCTGGTCCTCTAGAAGTTTTCTAATTTCAATATCTTGGGTAATATCTCGAATTACTCCTTGGGCTGCAATGGGCCGCCCTTCATTATTATAGATAAGGCTCGCGTTAATATTAACGTGCTTCTCAACTTTGTCCTTCGTAAATATCTTTGCAGAGTAGTTTTTTAAAATTCCAACTTGAAGCAGTGTCTGGAATGATTCCGCGGTATATTCCACAAAATCGGGATGGACCAGTCCCGAAAGAAACACATCGCTTTTCGTATGATCAAACCCTAAAAACTCTTTTGCCGAGGTGTTCATGTTGACCACCTTACCGCTAAGGTCCATAACTACGTAGGGGTCAATGATATTGATAAAAGCACTGTCCAATGGAGTTCCTTGCTTGTTCAAAAGACTTTCCAAGCGCCCATTGGCCTCTCTTAGGTGCAAGCTGGCGTCATAGAGTTCCTTGGACTTATTTTCCAGGAGGTTCTCGGCGGCCTTTCTTGCTTTCCGCTCACGGTTTAAGGCCCTTTTTAATATGGACACATCGTTGCTATCCTTTTTGGACAAGCGTAAACTTGACTTCGGTTCCGTTTTCATTCAAGAGTTTATAGTTGACATTCACCATTTTACCAAAGTGCTCAAAGGTCTTCACAATAAGACCGTGTGCCAGGGCATAAAGACCTCTTGACGAGCTATAAATCATCTCAAGGGTCTTTTCTGTTTTGGAAAGGATTTTGAATTCTGGTAATTCTGCATCAGGATATAGCTTCTTAACATGTACATGGATATGGTCCTCTATACAATTGAGCAATGCGATTGGGGATTTGTAGTTGGCCACAACATCAGGGTGGGCATTCGCCAGACTGGTAAAGAGATAGTGTCCAAATGAATACAGCAGGTTTTCCTGTGAGATTCCGGTTTGAACGCTCAACTCAGATAACAGGCTGACCATTTCATTAAAGTTGTAAGTGCCGACAGAGGTATATACACCCTCTGACGGAAGGTCACAGTTCTCGATAATGGTATCCACGGTCTCCAATCCGAAAGTGGATTCCACCATTTCCAAGAATTCGGTAAATACAATTCCCTTCATAATAAGAATATTATGATTTAAAAGTAGGAATTGTACTACCTATGCTAAAAAGAATGTTGTGAAATGCTGTTTTTTGTTAGGCTTTGATCAATTCGCTGATTTCCCAATAATCAAAAACCTTTTTCAACTTGGATTCATAATCCTCATATTTTAAAGGTTTTATAATGTAACCAGCTATACCTATCTCAAAGCATTTTAACAAATCCACACGATTTTCAGAAGTGGTCAAAATGATAGTTGGAAGATATTTAAGTCGTTCATCGGACTTTAGCTTACCCAAAAACTCTGTTCCACTCATTCTGGGCATGTTCAAATCCAATAGAATAATATCTGGAAGGTTTCCTTGGTTCAAAATCTCCAAGGCTTCCTCTCCATTTTTTGCTTCGGTTATCCGATGCTTACTGTCGAACTTTGAAATTGCTCTTTGCAACTTCATCGTCTCAATCATATCATCTTCAATGAACAGAACATTCATGATAGTTTATATTTAGGATACAAAAGTGGAAAATAACTCTCAGAAAAAGACTACAAATAAGTTAAATTCTGAAAAACTGTCGGTGAATGGTAGAGTTGTTTCGTTGAGCAAGTGGCTTCTATTCCAAGGATTTCCATTGCTCCTTGATGGATTTGGGGAATTTTGCCACTACCAAATCATACGAATGGTCAACCAATTCCCATATCAATTTTGGTGGTAACCTATCCAAAAATAGTGTGTTCCAATGTTTTTTACTCATATGGTATCCTTCGATGATATCACCGTCGTATTCCTCTCGAAGCTCGATGGCCCTTTCGGGGTCACATTTTAGGTTGCATTGCGGTGGCATACGTTCAAGGGCTATCAGAGCAAACATCTTGCCCATAACCTTGAACACCAAAGTCTCCGCATCAAACGGAAACTCTTCGGTGACTCCCTTCTTCTGCAAGCAATACTCCCTCAAGCTCTCTACGTTCATTCCTTTAATCCTAACGCATCATAAACCAATACCTTTTCCCAAAGGTCCTTACACTCCTCGATGAAAACTAAATGGGCTTCCTCATTTTGGTATCCATCTTGGGCTTCAGCCGATTCAAAGGTGACAATGAGAGAATACGTAAATGAGCCATCGACCACATCGCGGGTCGCCTTAGGAGGTGTCCCGATAAAATTGGTTTTCGCGAATTTCGAATTGGCAAGAAAGTTTTTCAGCGAAGCCTCAAACTTTTTACGTACCTCTTTATCATCAGGGTCCTTAAGCCAAAAAAAGACCGTATGTGTAAAAGCGGGGTCGAATGTTTTTAAATCATCATTTGACTGTGAATATCCTTTCAAACACAGTATTACAATAATAGAAAAGACTAAGTGTTTTGTTTTCATAATGGTATTAGGATTCCAATAGTTTTTGATCGCTCTCTGATATTTCCAAAGCCGAATAATCTAAGGTCCACCCAATGGTTTCGACAATTTTCTCAACCACAAGCACCGCTTGAAGTGCTTCTTTACGGGCAGAATCCATTAATCCGCTTTCGGGTATTTTTTGTTTGATGTGTTCCTTGGCCTCTGCATTCAGTTGGGTCATGTCTTTTGGCGAAAAGCTATTAAACAGTCCATTTTTTATGTCGTAAAACTGCAGCTCAGGTTCAATCGACAGAATTTCAGGTTCTGGAAAATTCTTTAGAATGATTTTTTTACCATTTGTATCCGCTTTCAAATCCAACTTTTTTAAATCATATCCAATTTGGGCCCTGGCCTTTATCACAATGAGTGCTTTTTTCTTGCTACTGAATAAGCTCATAAACCGCTCCTTGGTATTTTCGTAATGATAAATTTCTGCGAAATCGCCCTCAACTGAAACGAGTTTGGCCACGTTCCTGATCTTATCCAATAATACAGTAGACTGTCTTTCGGTGAGTTCCTTGTTTTTTTTCCTTCGAAAAAGAGAAAAGAGCCAGTACATGAGTACGGCTCCCAGAATGAGACCCAATATGGCATCCAAAACATCATCCATTGACTAAATATAAAAATATTGTATTACAAATGACTCAATTGATGGGTTCGTACAGGACAGGTCTACTTGGAGCAGCATCATTTTCAAAGGGTGCTACCTGAAGATTGAGTAGATAGGTACCATCCAATATCGAATTGGGCACAAAAATTAGTTCGGTAATCGTGGCATGGGTTCGTGGATTCCCTTCGATATTCCAAAATGCTTTGTGACCGGCCAGCCGGCCCTCGTCTCTTTCTCGGTCTACCGAAGGTAGGTCTATTAATAAATGCTCAATCCCGTGATTTACCAAAAAATGAATAGTGTCTTCCAAAAGATAGGGCGGGTTTGTATTGGAATAATCCTTTGATTTCTTGTCATCCGTATTTGGGATGGTCCGTATAATAAGGGCCTCGGGTTTTTTATTTCCCAATACGTATTCCAACTGAGCCATAGAAATAACCAAATCCTCACCTTTCTGTTCGGGCGCCACAGTAATCAATTCAGACAAAAAGAAGTACTGCTTTAAGTTATGGTTTATAGAATGGAATTCTTCGGTTATATGCCCTAGACATTCAGTATGGGTCACATGGGAGTGTGGGTTAAACCGAATATCGTTGAAGTTGACCGCACCTCCCTGCGCCACTTGACCTACAAAACCTTGCTCACTGTGCGGCTCAATCACCGGAGGTTTTAAATACCAAGCATTCACATTGTTTTCGCCACCAACAAGGGGCAATGAGATATCGATGGGTTTTAAAAGGTCTATTCGATAGTTCTTGGTCTTATGTGTGACCGTGGCAATCATTTTACCAAGTTAACCATAAAAAGGTCGGAAGCAATTCCGTCTACCAAAAACTTTCCTTTTTTAGTGGCCAATAGCTTGTTCCCGTCCACAAACAACAAATGCTCATTAATATGCTTCTCTGCTTGTTCATTTAAATAGGATAAATAAGTGGACCCGAAGTCTTCTTCAATTTTTTCAAAGGATACTCCCCAAATGGTCCGCAATCCGGTCATTACGTATTCATTGTACCTATCTGTTGCAGATAAGGTTTCTCTTTCTAAAGGCAGCTCTTCCAATTCCACAGATTTGATATACTTGATATTGTTTCGGATATTCCAACTTCGCACCTTTCCATCAAAGGAATGGGCTGAAGGCCCTATTCCGAGATATTTTTCTCCAAGCCAATAGGAAGTGTTGTTCTTTGAAAAGAATCCTGGTTTTCCAAAGTTCGAGATTTCATAGTTGACATAGCCTTCTCCTTCTAAAGTATCAAGCAAAAGGTGAAACTGTTCTTGGGCCTGTTCATCATCTACATCAGGGACCAGTCCTTTTTCAATGAATTTCTTGAGAGCCGTTTTGGGCTCAACGGTAAGAGCATAGCTCGATATATGTGGAACTTCAAAAGAAAGTGCTTTCTTGATATTGGCCATCCATTTTTGGTTATCTGAATGGGGAATCCCATAAATCAAGTCAATGGAAATATTATTAAAACAGTTGCTCGCCATTTCAATACATGCTTCGGCTTCGTTAGCATTGTGAGCGCGGTTCATCAACTTTAAATCGTCATCAAAAAAGGATTGGATTCCGATGCTAAGGCGATTGATTCCAATTTGTGCATATTGTTTTAAAACATCTCTCGACCTTGCTCGAGATGACAATTCTGAAAATACCAGGTCATCTGGATTCGCTTCTAGAGTAATTTCAGGACTATCGACCACTTTAAAATTCCGGTAAACCGCTTCAATAACTTGGGCCAGTTCCTTTCCAGAAAGAAGCGATGGGGTTCCACCTCCAAAATAGATGGTTTCAACGGCTTCACCACCCAACTCATTTTTTCGGAGCTCTATCTCTTTTTTGAGCGCTATAAGCATAGCCTCCTTGGTACGCATCTGTGTAGAAAAGTGAAAATCACAATAATGGCATGCCTGTTTGCAAAAAGGAATATGAATGTATATGCCGGCCATTAGCCCAGTTTTTGAGGGTTCTTTTTCACAAACGCCTCCCAGCCTGTATATCGGGTAGCGCCATCAATTCTACCTTCATTGTAAAAATGGCAGACCGCTGCGGCGAGGCCATCCGTACTGTCCAAATTATTGGGTAATGTTTTCAGCTTAAGCACGCTTTGAAGCATTTTGGCAACCTGCTCCTTACTAGCATTTCCATTGCCCGTTATGGCCATTTTTATCTTTTTGGGCATGTATTCGGTAATGGGAATTTGTCTGGAAAGTCCGGCAGCCATGGCGACTCCCTGTGCCCTACCCAGCTTGAGCATCGACTGCACATTTTTACCGTAGAATGGAGCTTCAATGGCAATCTCATCAGGATGAAACGTATCAATCAACTCAATCGTACGTTCAAAAATCAACTTGAGCTTTACATATGGGTCAGGATATTTTCGAAGAAGCAGTTCGTTCATCTGAACAAAATGCATTTCTTTATTCAGGACTTTGATGATTCCAAAACCCATTACCGTTGTCCCTGGATCAATTCCCAAGATGATTTTTTCCTTGACCAAAACTCAATTTGTGTTTAAAACAATTGGAAGTCGAAACTTTATACTTACGGGCACCCCTCTTTTCAAAGCAGGAGCTACAGTGGTAAGGTCATTCAAACGGCGCGTGACCTCCGTGTTGAAATTGGAAATTTCGTTCAGAACCGATTCCTTTTCCTGAACATTTTGAACCGTGATAAACCCATGTTCATCAATCAAGAAGTCCACATGAACAGTATCATTCAAATCATTATCCACTTGAAATCTTAACTCTTTAAGCGATTCAGAAAAGTACCCCAACATAGCCTCCTCAAAACATCGTCTTTGGGCCATCTTGTCCAAACTTTCTTCGCAGCCTTCGAATAAGGGATACTGATCTACATCGTTCCAATCAATTTCCAGAAGCTCTTCATTGACCATATTCTTGGTGGTTTCCTCTTTTGAAACAAATACGTTGCACGAGGCCAATAAACCCAATAACCATATCCCAAAAAACTTCTGCATAGTGCCTCAGTTGTTGGGCTGAAAATACGATTTTTTAAAGAATAGGCGCCTTACGAAGGATTCTAAATATCAGTCGAGTTCAAAGGTTATGGGCATTGAAAAGGGCACTGATGTCGGATTACCCTTATGCGTGCCAGCCTTCATTTGGGGCAGTTGAGCAATGATACGTTTCACCTCGTCTTCAAGCAATGGATGAGGCCCTCTAGTTCTTACCCCAGCGACATCGCCATTTTCGGTGATGAAAAACAAAACATTTACGCGACCTTCAATTTTCTGCTCTTGAGCTTCCTTGGGATACTTGAAATATTTTTCAACATGAGCTTGCATACCCTTCATAAAACACTCCCTTTTGTCCTGGACGTCTTGACACCCAGGAAATACTGGAACTTCATCCACAACCATAAAGGGCACTTCTTTTTTTTCCTTTTCAATCGCCGTTAAAGAGCTTTCCGTAAGCTCTGAATTATCTGATGACTCTTTACAGGAAACATAAAACAGCATAACTGCCACCATTGGTAAAACCATCAAATACTTGGATTTTAAAATCGGTTTAGTTTTCTTTCTTTGCAACATGACTATTCGTTTTTTAATTAATGATTTTTTAAAAAATTGATTTATAAAACTGATGTTTTGTGTTTGAAATACTTCATCCAACAAATGCTGATATTGATCTCTTTTTGTATTCTTTAAAACCTCCTCATCGGCAATAAATTCATGCAACTCTGACATTCGTCTTTGATACACATATACCATAGGATTAAACCAAAAAGGTATGCGCATGATCTCGAAGAAAAGTAAGTCAATTGAATGCCTGTGCTTTATGTGGACCAATTCATGTCGAACGATGTTTTCCTTTTGTTGACCCTTGATTTTATCCCCCAGAAAAATCATTTTTAAAAACGAAAATGCAATCCTACTATCTGAGATTATGAATTCAGTATAGCCTTCGCGCTTTGTGGAAATGGCATTGCCTTTTAGTTTATATAAGCTAATCCATTTAAATGCAAAAAAGATGGCGGTAATCGAAGACCCAACTAGTAGAATTATGTATTTCCAAATTAATAGGGTTGAGAAGCCCCTTTCTTGTGCGTAGGCAAAAACAGTTATATTTTCCAAAAAGAAAGGTGAAAAATCCTGTATGGGGAGCTTTTCCAGAACCTTCAATTGAAAAAAATCGAGTGACACCCAAGGTAGTATAAGGGAAAGTGTAAATGCCCCCAGCAAATAGATTCTTTTCCATTGATGAAAAGTATCCTTAGCGAGGAAAAAATCATACAGTAGTAGGAAAACAAAGTGAAAAGCAGCTATTTCAATTAGGTAGATTATCATTCTTTTCCTTTTTTAATTTGTTCTAGAATAGATTCGAGTTCTTGGATACTGATATCATTTTTCTTCATAAAAAATGAAACCATACTCTTGAACGAGCCTTGAAAGTATCCATCCATCAATTTGTTTAGGGATTGATTACTGTAATCTGATTTTTTGATAAGGGGATAGTATAAGTGACCCTTACCCTTTTTCTCATGCCCCACAAATCCCTTGCTCTCCAATATCCGAACGATGGTCGATACGGTGTTGTACTTGGGTTTGGGTTCAGGGAAACATTCGACGATTCCCGAAACGTTGCTTTTTTCCAAGTCCCAAAGGATTTTCATGACCTCTTCCTCTGCTCTTGTAAGCTGTTTTTCTTTCATCAACTAACTCTTTAGTTCAAACAAATATAACTAAATTTTTAGTTTAAACTAATTTTTTAGTTAAAAAAGCTTGTAACATTTCAAGCTTATATTTGTCTAACCAAACAAACCCAATCAATGGATATCGTCTTAGTTGTTTTAGGTCTTATTTTGATGTTTGTGGGAATTCTGGGCAGTTTTTTACCAGTGCTCCCAGGTCCACCCGTAAGCTGGATAGGACTTTTGCTGTTGTACTTGACCAAGGCAGTGCCCGATGATTGGTGGGTACTGGGAATTACCTTGGCCATTGCCGTTATCATCACCGTAATGGATTATATCATTCCTGCTATGGGAACCAAAAAATTTGGAGGTAGCAAAGCCGGTATGTGGGGAACCATTATTGGACTCTTAGTAGCCATCTTCTTTCCGATTTTGGGCGTTTTCGGGATAGTCATCTGGCCTTTCGTCGGTGCATTGGTCGGAGAGCTTATCAACAAAGCGGACCAAAAGACCGCGTTAAAAGCGGCCTTTGGATCCTTCGTTGGTTTCATGACCGGAACGTTTTTAAAATTTGTAGTGGCCGTAGTTTACTTCGGGTTATTCATAGTAAAGGTCTGGGAATATCGAGTAGCGCTTTTCACTTTCTCATAGCATTAAAGCCATTCCACCTTTTCTGAAATTGGTCTCCGAGCGGACTCAGGAATTTTCTCATCATAATGCCCCATATAGAAAAAGCCGAGGCATTTCTCACCTTCGTTTAAATTAAAAAACTCATCCATATATTTAATGAGCGCCGGTGAACTCCAGTAACAACCAATTCCCAGCTCGGTACAGCAAAGCCACATATTTTGCACAGCCATGGCCGTAGCGGCCAATTCTTCCCACTCTGGAAGACTTTCATTGGGGTCGCGCTGCATACAAATGGCAATCACCGCAGCCGAACGGACAGGGTTTTCTTGAAGCTTTTTGATTTTGATTTGTTTGGGCTTAGGGTCGACCTCTTGATATTTTTTGGAAAGAAACACGCCCAACTCCTTTTTACGCTCCCCCAATAGCACTTTAAAGCGCCAAGGTTCGGTTTTTTTATGGGTGGGGGCCCAGTTGGCAGCTTCCAAAATTTTCTCAATGGTCGCTCTGTCGATGGGTTCTTCATTGTATTGCGCTGGGAATATGGCGCGTCGGCGCTCAATCAGTTCAAATATCATAGGAAATACTACTTTTCAAATGGATTTTGTTCTCGTTTATATCAAACTTAATGAATACTTTTAGCTCTACGAAATCGATTTCTTAATGCAACCTAAACCAGAATCATTCTCGTACGGTGAAGACCATTTGACCGCGAGTCAGGCCCTATCCATCTGCTCTGGGCAAACGGTCGGATTTCTTTCCGAAGGAACCAAAACCCGTATCAAAAAAAGTAGTGCAATCGTACAAAACATAGTAGATAAGGAGGAACCGGTCTATGGAATTAATACGGGATTTGGACCCCTTTGTACTACGAGCATATCTAAAGAGGAAACCACCATACTGCAATCAAATATTTTGCAAAGCCATAGTGTAGGTGTTGGGGAACCTATTTCCGACCAGCTTGCTAAATTGATGCTTATTCTAAAAGTACATGCGTTGGCAAAAGGCTTTTCGGGTATAAGAATGGAAACGCTTGAAAGAATCCTTTGGCATATTGAAAGTGATGCCATACCAGTTGTACCCCGGCAAGGCTCGGTGGGAGCATCAGGGGATTTGGCACCGCTCTCCCATTTGTTTTTACCATTGATAGGCTTGGGTAAAGTACAGTATAAGGGAAAAATTATTACGACAGAACAATTGTTCACTGAAGCAGGTTTAAAACCCATTGAACTTGGACCCAAAGAGGGATTGGCTCTGATCAATGGCACCCAGTTCATTACCGCCCACGCGGTGGTGATTCTTGAAAAGTTACAGCATTGCCTCAAACACGCCGACATTATAGGTGCTATGATGCTGGAAGGACTCCAAGGCTCTATGAAGCCTTTCTTTAATGAATTGCATGAGCTTCGCCCATTTAAAGGCAACCAACATGTGGCGAAACGCATTCGAACGCTGCTGCAAGGATCCGAAATCTTGGAAGACCATATCGACTGTGAGCGCGTGCAAGACCCCTACTCGCTCAGGTGTATTCCGCAAGTTCATGGGGCGTCTCGAAACGCATGGTTACACCTAAAAGAGCTTTTGGAAATTGAACTGAACTCCGTAACGGACAATCCGGTAATCATTGACGAAGAATTGACCATAAGCGGTGGAAATTTCCATGGACAGCCTTTGGCCATGGTTCTGGATTACGCTGCTTTAGCCGCGGCGGAATTAGGCAATATTTCTGACCGTCGCATTTATTTAGCCCTTGAAGGAAACAGTCCAGGCGTACCAAAATTGTTGATGGAAGATACAGGAATCAACTCGGGCTATATGATCTTGCAATACACTTCGGCTGCTCTGGTCAGTGAAAATAAAAGTTTTTGCTTTCCTGCAAGTGCCGATAGCATCCCCACCTCGTTGGGTCAAGAGGATCATGTGAGCATGGGCTCGATTAGCGGACGTAAAGCACTTCACATTTTAGACAATGTAGAGAAAATATTGGCTATTGAACTACTGACCGCAGCTCAGGCTTTTGAATACCGAAAACCTTTAAAATCAGGGGTTGTTTTGGACGAAATTCATAAGCATATTCGGACCAAGGTTCCCTTCGCAGAGAAAGATCGTGTTTTTGCCCATGATATTGAAAAAGGGGTCGCCATGCTCGAAAGTGGAGAAATCATAGAGCTTGTGGAGCAAACCATGAAGACCAATAATCTCGAATGGGAAGCTCCCTTTCTGGAAGAATTTGAAACTTATTGAGAATGCGCAAAGTTCAGTTGATCGGTCCATTTTCACAGCTGCTGCCCATGACAAGCCTTCCTGTCAAAGGAGCCTTAAAAGATGAGCAGTTGAAGATAATCGAAAAAGGTGGGGTATTGGTTTCCGAAGGAAAAATCGTGGCCGTTGGTATTTTTGAAGATTTGAAAAACCAGGCGACCGATATTCATTTTATAGAGGGCAAAAGCGTTTGCCTTCCTGGATTCGTGGATTCCCATACACACATTTGCTTTGCCGGAAGTCGTGCCCGGGATTATGCCTATAGAAATGCGGGTAAGACCTATTTGGAGATTGCCAAGGCCGGAGGTGGCATTTGGGACACCGTAACCCAGACCCGAAAAGCTTCTCAAGAGAGTTTAGAGAAAGGCATCATTGAAAGAAGTGAATCGCATCTCGCCAATGGTGTTACCACGCTCGAAGTCAAAAGTGGCTATGGACTTTCGGTAGAAGAAGAATTGAAAATGCTTCGGGCTATCAAGCAGGCCAACTCCAAAACCAAAGTTGACCTTATAGCCACCTGTTTGGCAGCACACATCAAACCCAAAGATTGGTCCCAAGACAAAGAATATCTGGATGAGATAGCCAACAACCTGTTTCCTTTGCTCAAATCCGAAAATCTAACCCTTCGGGTTGATGCCTTCGTGGAAGAAAGTGCTTTTTCTATGGAAGAAATCAAACCCTATTTCCAAAAGGCCAAGGACATGGGATTCGATATCACCGTACATGCCGACCAGTTTACCACCGGTGGTAGTCAGGTTGCGGTGGATTTTGGAGCGATAAGCGCCGACCATTTGGAAGCCAGCACGGAAAAAGAAATTCAAATTCTAGCGCAAAGCAATACCATAGCTACTGCTTTGCCTGGGGCTTCTTTAGGTTTAGGATGTGACTTTACCCCCGCCCGAAAGATTTTGGATGCGGGTGGAGCCTTGTCCATTGCTAGCGACCACAATCCTGGATCTGCCCCCATGGGCGACCTGTTGACCCAAGCCAGTATATTGGGCACCTTTGAAAAGCTTTCGAATGCAGAGGTGTTGAGCGGAATCACCTTTAGGGCAGCAGCAGCGCTGAACTTATCCGATAGGGGAAAAACAGCAAGAGGATGTCTAGCAGATTTAGTGGTGTTTCCTACCGACAACTATCAGGAAATCACATATCATCAAGGGCAAATGAAGCCCATACAAGTTTGGAAGAAAGGACAACCCATCTCTCAAAACCAATAAAATGACAACGACATTGACCGATTTTCAAGCACAAATCCTTCAAGGAATTCCAGAAGCACTTCCTCCCAAAAGGGAATATCCCAAAGGTGGAAACCCAGCTCCCAAACGAAAAGATATTCTTTCCAAAGAAGAAAAAAAGCTGGCCGTTCAGAATGCACTTCGTTATTTTCCCAAAGCTTGGCACAAAGAACTGGCTACTGAATTTGCAGAAGAGCTCAATACTTATGGTCGCATTTATATGCATCGGTTTAAACCTAGTTACGCCATGCATGCTAGACCCATTTCTGATTATCCGGCCAAGACTCCACAAGCCGCTGCCATTATGCTTATGATTCAAAACAATTTGGACCCTGCGGTAGCTCAACATCCAGAGGAATTGATTACCTATGGTGGAAATGGGGCCGTATTCCAAAATTGGGCACAATACCTGCTGACGCTAAAATATCTGGCTGAAATGACCGAGGAACAAACATTGCATATGTACTCAGGCCATCCCATGGGATTGTTTCCCTCTTCCAAAGATGCGCCCCGGGTCGTAGTAACCAATGGTATGATGATTCCAAACTATTCCAAGCCTGATGATTGGGAAAAGTACAACGCCTTGGGGGTAACCCAATATGGGCAAATGACTGCTGGTTCTTATATGTACATCGGACCTCAGGGGATAGTTCACGGAACCGCAATTACCGTCATGAATGCTTTCCGAAAAGTATTAGATAGGGACGAATCTCCCGAGGGAAAGGTTTTTTTAACGGCGGGACTCGGAGGTATGAGCGGAGCACAACCCAAAGCTGGCAACATTGCAGGATGCATTACCGTTTGTGCAGAGGTTAATCCCGAAGCAGCCCAAAAACGTCATCAACAGGGATGGGTTGATGAACTTTGGACGGATTTATCAGATTTGGTTCAAAGAACGCGAAAGGCCACAATCAATGAAGAAGTGGTTTCCTTGGCCTATATCGGCAACGTAGTCGATGTTTGGGAACGATTTGATGAGGAGGATATTTTTGTCCATTTGGGTTCTGACCAAACCTCACTGCACAATCCATGGGCAGGAGGTTATTATCCCGTGGGGCTTTCTTTTGAAGAATCGAATGCACTAATGGTAGAAAACCCAGATGAATTCAAGCAAAAAGTACAGGAATCCCTTCGAAGGCAAATCAATTCCATTAATAAACATGCAGCAAAGGGTACTTACTTTTTTGATTATGGAAATGCTTTTTTATTGGAGGTATCCCGAGCAGGCGGTGATGTGATGGCCGAAAACAAGTTGGATTTCAGATACCCTTCCTACGTGCAGGATATTTTGGGACCCATGTGTTTCGATTATGGTTTTGGCCCCTTCCGTTGGGTCTGTACCTCAGGTATTCCCGAAGATTTGAAAAAAACCGACGCCATTGCCCTAGAAGTAATGCAGCGGATTAAGGCAAATGCCCCTCAGGAAATCCAACAGCAGATGCAGGATAACATCAAATGGATTTCGGAGGCAGAACAAAACCAATTGGTAGTAGGTTCGCAGGCCCGAATACTTTATGCGGATGCTGAAGGACGGATAAAAATTGCCGAAGCTTTTAATCAGGCGATAGCAAACGGAGATATCACCGCTCCGATTGTTTTAGGAAGGGATCATCACGATGTCAGTGGTACCGATTCCCCATTTAGGGAGACCAGTAACATTTACGACGGCAGCCAGTTCACTGCCGATATGGCCATCCATAATGTAATCGGTGATAGTTTTCGCGGAGCGACCTGGGTTTCCATCCACAACGGTGGTGGTGTTGGTTGGGGGGAAGTCATCAATGGTGGGTTTGGTATGGTACTCGACGGTTCTGAAGAAGCTTCTGGCCGTTTAAAAAAGATGTTGTTCTACGATGTCAACAACGGTATCTCCCGAAGAAGTTGGGCCCGTAACGAAGAGGCTTTATTTGCCATTCAACGTGAAATGGAACGGACTCCCAATCTTAAAGTGACCCTGCCCCACCTGGTAAATGATAAAATTCTGGATACTCTTTTTGACGAAGGATGAAAAACTACCGCTCTCCCAATACAAAAATCTGGACTGGAAGAACTTCTGAAGAACAACTCTATCTGCATGAAAAAGTGCGCTGTATCTCATTGGAAGAAATACGGGAAACCCCTAAAAAATCAATTGTTCTTTTGGGATACGCCTGTGATGAAGGAGTGAGACGCAACTCGGGTAGACCAGGTGCTGAGAAAGGACCGGAAACTATAAAAGGTAGTTTTGGTAAGCTCCCTAATCATCTTCCCAATGATACATTCCTGTTGGATGGTGGGGATATTATCTGCAAGAACAAGGACATGGAATCTTCCCAAGAAGCACTTGCCAATGCCATTACCTTGCTGTTGCAAAAAAAGCAGTTTCCTATTGTTTTGGGAGGAGGTCATGATATGGCCTATGGACATTATCAAGGGATAAAAAATCATGTACACTCAGAAAATAAGGGGCGTTCCATTGGAATCATAAATTTTGATGCCCATTTTGACCTTCGCAAAATGATTGGGGAAGGAAACTCAGGCACTCCTTTTTATCAAATCGCGATGGATTGCAAGGCAGAAAATACAAAATTTGAATACCTCTGCTTGGGCATCCGAAAAGATGCCAATGACCGAGTTCTTTTTCAAACAGCAAAGGAACTGGAAGTCAACTATGTATTGTCCGACACATTTCAAATGCCCTATTTGAACGAAATCATGACCTGGATTGATGCTTTCATCCAAAATGTGGACCATGTGTATGTAACCATTGATTTGGATGGATTCTCATCGGCCTACGCGCCAGGGGTAAGTGCTGCTTCTCCAATGGGATTCACGCCCCATATGGTTTTGGAATGTTTGAAGACCATCATCAATTCCGGAAAATTGATCAGTATGGATATTGCTGAGATGAATCCGAAATATGATATCGATGGACAAACGGCAAAGTTGGCTGCCTCCCTAATACATCATGTCGCTCACAGTGTAGCTGGTAATTGAAAGGATTCCGTCTTTAGGGTTGAACTAACAAAAAAAGCCTTCCAAATGGAAAGCCTTTCATTGGTCGGCACTTTTAGTGCTTCAACCTGATTTCAATTCATTACAAATTGAAATCCAACACAACGACTCAAAGATATAAAGGATTTTCCGATAATTAACAGATATTGACTATTGTGTTTCATTTTATGGAATAATTCCAATTTTTAGGAATATTTCCGTATATTGCTCTTCCTCTCAACTGAACAATGAAGAAGACCATTCTACACTTGGATTTAGATACATTTTATGTTTCCGTAGAACGTATCATCAACACCGAACTCAAGAATAAACCCCTATTGGTGGGGGGCACTAGTGACCGTGGCGTGGTCGCTGCCTGCAGTTATGAGACGCGAGGTTTTGGGGTACATTCGGGTATGCCCATGAAAATGGCCAAGGAGCTCTGCCCTGAAGCGGTTGTGATACGCGGCAATGCCGGAACGTACAGTAAATATTCCGACGTAGTAACTGAGATGATCAAGGAACATGTTCCCTTGTTCGAAAAATCAAGCATTGATGAGTTTTATGCCGACCTATCAGGTATGGACCGCTTTTTTGGTTGCTATAAATATGCTTCCGAAATGCGTAAAAAAATCATACGGGAGACCGGGTTGCCCATCTCTTTTGGGCTTTCAGTCAACAAGGTGGTGTCTAAGGTGGCCACGAACGAGGCCAAGCCGAATAATCAGCTCAAAATAGATTTCGGACAGGAAAAGCCCTTTTTGGCACCCTTATCCATCAAAAAGATTCCCATGGTCGGCGATAAGACCTATCAGACCCTGAGAAATTTGGGCATACGAAAGGTTCAGACCATTCAGGAGATGCCCATGGATATTATGCAACGAGTGCTGGGAGTCAATGGGACCGTAATTTGGAAAAGAGCCAACGGTATTGACCATACCCCGGTCATCCCCTTCCACGACCGAAAATCCATATCAACAGAACGAACATTTGATCGCGATACCATTGACGTGAAAAAGCTAAAGGGCATCCTTATCGCCATGACCGAAAATTTGGCCTACCAATTGCGACGGGGCGATAAGCTCACAGCATGTATCGCCGTGAAAATTCGATATTCCGATTTTAACACCTATACCAAACAGCTTCGAATTCCCTATACCAGTGCAGACCACATCCTTATCCCCAAAATTCTAGAGCTTTTTCAAGGGCTGTACAACAAACGGATGCTAGTGCGCTTGGTCGGTATTCGTTTTAGCCATCTGGTATCGGGCAATTACCAAATCAACCTATTCGAGGACACTGAAGAAACCTTGAATCTTTACCAAGCCATGGACTATGTGCGAAAGCGTTTTGGCGACCGAAGCATTTTTAGGGCATCCGCTATGGGAGCCAAGACGATTGGCAGAATGCACAACCCTTTCAATGGATTGCCCCCTGTGGTTTTGGCACACCGCAAGCAATAACCGACTGTCACTCTGAGCTTGTCGAAGAGACGGTCGGAGGATTTTTAAGACCAAATATTTCACAGTCGATCTCACATCTCGACTCCGCTCGATATGACAGCTCGACTTGATAAAGGATAAATATAAAACACGATGAACATCAAATTGATAAAGGCTAACCTCTAAAATCCAACTTCTAACATCTATCTAAACTGTCACACATATTACAGCATGCGCTTCGGGACTTTTTCTGAAAAGGAGCTATTGCAATTGGCCCAACAGAACCATGTAACCCAATTGGTGCTGACGGATATCAACAACACTTCAGCTTGCCTGAATTTTGTGCGGAAGGCCCCTGAATTTAACGTTAGTCCCATACTCGGTATCGATTTCAGGAATGGTGTACAGCCCTGTTTCGTGGGTATTGCCAAAAACAACGAAGGCTATTTGGAACTCAACAATTTTTTATCGCACCACCTTCATCATGAACTTGAAATTCCCAAAGAAGCCCCCCAATTTCAAAACGCTTTTATAGTCTACCCTTTTGAACAGGTTATGCTCAATGAAAAGCGCATTTTCCGAAAAAATGAATTCATAGGCGTCTCCATCAAGGATTTACGCAAGCTCCCTTTCTCTGGATTGATGGAGTTTCGTGATAAGTTGGTGGTACAACAACCGGTCACTTTCAGAAACAAACAAGATTTCAATGCCCATCGCCTGTTAAGGGCCATCGACAACAATGTGCTGTTGAGCAAACTTCCAAAGGAGGAAGAAGCCGACGAGGATGAAAAAATGTACCCCGTACAGAATTTAGCTGCCGCTTTTTCAGAATACCCTTTTATTTTAGAAAATACAGAGCGCCTTTTAAATCAGTGCGGCATCCTTTTCGATTTTTCAAAAGGTCGAAAACCCCAAAATCTCCAAAGCTATTCGGGAAGTGTGGAAGAGGACGAAAAGCTCATTGAAAAACTGTGCTACGAAGGGCTCCCTTATCGTTACGAAGAAGTAGATGCATCCATCAAAAACCGGCTGGACAAAGAGTTGGACCTCATTAAAAAAATGGGTTTCGTTTCCTATTTCTTAATCAATTGGGATATTGTCTCCGAAGCCCGCCATAGAGGATTTTATTATGTAGGACGCGGCAGTGGGGCCAATAGCATCGTGGCCTATTTGCTTCGCATCACCGATGTCGACCCCATGGAACTGGACCTCTACTTTGAGCGCTTCATCAATTTGTATCGGGCCAATCCCCCTGATTTTGATATCGATTTTTCATGGAAGGACCGCCCTGCCATGACCCAATATATTTTTGACCGCTTTGACCATGTTGCTCTTTTGGGCACTTATGTCACTTTCAAAGAACGTGGGGTTATCCGAGAATTGGGCAAGGTCTTCGGACTCCCTCCCCAAGAAATCGATTTTTTAATTGAAGAGCGCTACAGTTTTGATGGGTTGGATGGAATTTCACAACTTGTCTTGAAGTATGGCAATCTTCTCAAAGGCAAACCCAATTATTTGAGCATTCATGCCGGAGGTATCTTAATTAGTGAAAAACCGCTACACTGGTTTTCAGCCACTCACCTTCCTCCAAAGGGATTTCCAACTACTCAATACGATATGGTGATTGCTGAAGATGTGGGCCTTTACAAATTTGACATTTTGGGTCAAAGGGGGTTGGGTAAAATCAAGGAGGCCTTAGAAATTGTCGCCTACAATCAACCCAAAAGGTTTGAGCAAGTCGACATTCACAATATCAAAGGTTTTAAGGAGGACATCACCATCAACAACCTCATCAAAACAGCGCAGTGCATGGGTTGTTTCTATGTAGAATCCCCAGCCATGCGGATGTTGCTCAAAAAATTGGAAGTCGACAATTATTTGGGATTGGTCGCTGCCAGTTCCATCATCCGTCCCGGAGTAGCGAAAAGCGGAATGATGCGGGAATACATCTTAAGACATCGAAACGAAGGCCGTGCCGAAGAAAAGGCCCATCCCGTGATGTTGGACATTATGCCCGATACCTACGGGGTTATGGTCTATCAGGAGGATGTCATCAAAGTGGCCCACCATTTTGCAGATCTGGACCTAGGAGAGGCCGATGTACTCCGAAGGGGAATGAGCGGTAAATTCCGGTCGCGGGAAGAGTTCCAAAAAGTGAAGGACAAGTTCATTGCCAACTGCCGAAAAAAGGGTTATGCCGACACCCTTATTTTTGAAATCTGGAACCAAGTGGCCAGTTTTGCAGGTTACGCCTTTGCCAAGGGACATTCCGCTTCCTATGCGGTGGAAAGCTATCAGAGCTTGTTTTTGAGAGCTTATTTTCCGTTGGAATACATGGTGGCCGTACTGAATAACGGAGGTGGTTTTTATCGCTCTGAATTCTACATTCACGATGCACGTATGATGGGAGCTACCATACATCCGCCCTGCATCAACAACAGTGTCATTGTCAATCGCATCTGCGGAAAAGGCATTTATTTGGGAATGATGTATCTACGTGATCTCGAAAGTCGGGTCATGGAACGGATTGTCACGGAACGGTTGAAAAATGGAGACTTCATCTCGCTGGAAGATTTTTTGGACCGGGTTTTTATTTCTGTAGAACAACTCTCCATTTTGATTCGTATTGATGCTTTTCGGTTCACGGGCATCAACAAACACGAACTTCTGTGGAAAACGCATTTGATATTGTCAAAAAATGACCGTCTGGAGCATCC
>NZ_JANQIH010000276.1 GCF_028282265.1 Allomuricauda sp. | reverse complement strand
GGTATTCTTCAAAATTCAATCAAACTCTTGAAAGCATAGACGATCATTTTTCAAAATATAGAATATCGGATGCCTTAATGGCCATCTACAAACTTGTTTGGGATGATTTTTGCTCTTGGCTGCTAGAAATTGTAAAGCCGGCCTATCAAAAACCCGTTGATAGGAGAACTTATGACTCGGTAATTTATTGGTTTGAGCAAAACCTGAAAATCTTGCATCCCTTCATGCCCTTTTTGACTGAAGAAGTATGGCAGCATATTTCTGAACGTACCCCACAGGAAGCCTTAGTTGTTTCCAATTGGCCTAAGCCAATTGATTGGGATGCGAAGCTTATCGGAGATTTTTCGTTTGCGTCAGAGGTGATTTCAGGTATCAGAACCATCCGAAAGGAAAAGAATATTCCCAATAAAGAAGCTCTTGAGATTTCAGTTTTGAACAAGGAGAAGAAAGGTGAGGGGATGCGTTCTATTATCAAAAAACTCGCAAATGTTTCCAGCATGAGTGAAGTTGATTCCAAGTTGGAAGGTACGTTGAGTTTTCGTGTGAAAAGCAATGAGTACTTCATTCCTATTGGAGGAACTATCGATATTGAGGCGGAAATCAAGAAAATCACCGAAGAACTCCACTATACCAAGGGCTTTTTGCAATCGGTACAAAAAAAGTTGAGCAATGATCGTTTCGTAAACAATGCACCCGAAAAGGTTGTGGAATTGGAACGCAAGAAAGCGGCCGATGCCGAAGCAAAAATAGAGACCCTCGAAAAGAGTCTGGCAAGTTTAGGATAACCCCTTTTTACTCCGTTACACTTCTAGATTTATTATCTTAAGCTGAAATTGATAAGCTCAAGATGAAAAAAATAAAAAAGGAAGACGTCAAACAAGAAGTTTTTGACCTTTACGATGCGTATGCCCATAACAAGTTACAGCGAAGGGAGTTTATAGAGAAACTTTCGGTTTATGCCGTTGGCGGTATTACCGTTGCTTCATTGATGGGATTTTTAATGCCCAATTACAAGGATACTCTATTGGTTGATCCCCAGAATCCTGAGTTGGATTCTGACTATATTTCCTACGAATCGTCGAAAGGTGGCGGTACCATCAAAGGATTATTGTCCAAACCCAAAAAGTCAGAAGGTAAATTGGGAGGTATAGTAGTGGTCCACGAAAATAGGGGACTGAATCCGTATATTGAAGATACTGCTCGAAGGGCCGCTTTGGCTGGATTTATTACATTGGCCCCTGACGCACTTACCCCGCTTGGAGGCTATCCTGGCAATGACGACGAGGGAAGGACTCTACAGCGGCAGCGTGATAGAAACGAGATGCTGGAAGATTTCATCGCAGCCTACGAGTTTTTGAAGAATCATGATAACTGTAATGGTAAAATAGGCGTGGTTGGATTTTGTTTTGGAGGATGGATTTCCAATATGATGGCCGTTCGGCTCCCCGATTTGGCCGCTGCAGTTCCTTTTTACGGAAGACAGCCTGTAGAGGATATTGACAAAATCAATGCACCACTGATGTTACAATTTGCAGGTTTGGATACGCGGGTTAATGAAGGCTGGCCTGCCTATGAGGAAAAGCTTAAGAAATTTGAAAAAGAATACGTGGCCTATATGTATCCTAACGTAAACCACGGTTTTCACAATACCTCAACGCCTAGATATGACAGGGATGCTGCAGAATTGGCATGGAAACGGACCATAGACTTTTTTAAGAGTAAATTGGTTTAGTGCTACTTTAAAATCATCTATTGCTTTAGCGCAAACCTTGAATTTGAAGTTTTCACAAGTGGCATATATCACGTTTTGTTCGTAATTGTTACACTCAATCAAGCCTAAAATCCAAACGTAAACCCTATGAATAACCTTGACCGGCGTAGTTTTCTTAAAAAAACATCTCTTTCTGCAGCAGCAGTTTCCCTACTTCCCAATTACCTTAAGGCTGGTCACGAAAGACCATTGACATCCAGTTATATGGGTGGTTTTGCGGCCCCAAAGCTAGATAAAATCAGGGCTGCATTTATTGGAGTAGGAGCTAGGGGAGGTACCCATTTGAAGTTCTTTGCTGCTTTGGAAGGAACTGAAGTTGTAGCCATCTGCGATTTGTATGAGGATTTGATAAAGGAAAAAATCGGTTGGGTCAAGGAGGTTTCTTCCGAAGGCAGACATACTAGCATTGCTTCCTATTGGGGAGGCGAGGAAGAATGGAGGAAGATGCTGAAAGAAGAAAAACCCGATGTAGTGTTTATCGCAACAAACTGGAAAAACCATGCTCCAATGGCCATCGGTGCTATGGAACAAGGTGCACATGCCCTGGTTGAGGTTCCCATTGCGGTTACCTTAGAAGAAATGTGGGATATCGTTGATGCCAGTGAAAGAACCCGGAAGCATTGTATGATGCTTGAAAATGTAAACTATGGACGCGATGAGCTCATGTTTTTAAATATGTGTCGCAAAGGAGTCATTGGAGAAATACTGCATGGAGAAGCGGCATATATTCACGAACTACGCTGGCAGATGGAAGAGCAGGATAGAGGCACCGGTTCGTGGCGTACGCATCATTATGCCAAAAGAAATGGAAATCTTTACCCTACCCATGGTTTGGGACCCGTAGCCCAGTATATGAATCTGGGTAGGACTGAGGACACATTTAGGAGCTTGGTTTCATTTTCAACACCGGCCAGAGGGCGAAAAGCTTATGCGGAAAAAAACTATTCCAAAAACCACAAATGGAATCAGTTGGAATATGAAGGGGGCGACTTAAACACCTCAATCATAAAAACTGTACAGGGAAAAACGATACTGGTGCAATGGGACGAAACCAGTCCAAGACCATATTCCCGATTGAACTTAATACAGGGCATGAAGGGCACATTGGCCGGGTTCCCTACCAGAGTTGCCCTTGAAGGTGGTGTTGAGGGATTGACAAAAGACCACCACTCGTGGGTACAGGGAGAACAATTACAGGTCCTTTATGAAAAATATGATCACCCGTTGTACAAAAGATTGAACCAAGCTGCTAAGGGCAGTGGTCATGGTGGAATGGATGGCATAATGGTTTATCGCATTGTGGAATGCCTGCATAAAGGCCTTCCACTAGATCAAAATGTGTATGAAGGATGTCTATGGAGTGCTGTGGCACCGCTTAGCGAAATTTCCGTTGCCAACGAGGGTATGCCTCAGTTTTTTCCTGACTTCACTAGAGGAAATTGGAAAGAAACCGTACCTCTGGATATCGTAGTCTGAACAGTTGATGATAACAATAAAGGTTCCTGCCCGCATCTGTTTTTTTGGTGACCACCAAGACTATTTAGGACTCCCGGTCATTGCGGGAACTATAAATCGTTATATCCATCTTAGTGCTTTACCGATTGCGAAAAATGAATTCTTTATAGAACTGAAGGACCTGCAGCAAGTCCGTGTCATATCCTTAAAAGAGGAAACCAAACCAATTCGAAGCAAAGATTACTTTCGTTCAGGGATTTCCATCCTGCAAGATAACGGCTTTCAATTTTCTCAGGGATATCATATTGAAATTTGGGGTGATACTCCCATTAATGCGGGTTTGTCAAGTTCTTCAGCCCTTGTGGTAGCCTGGATCAGGTTTTTGATAGCCACCCAACAAATTAAGGAACCAATCAGTGATTCACAGGTGGGAAGATGGGCCTATGAAGCCGAGGTCTTGTTTTTCAAACAACCAGGCGGACTAATGGACCAATATACCATAGCGAAAAAAGGATTGCTCTACCTCGACACGAAAACGGGTGAAAGCACCCTACTAAAAAATAGTTTGGGCAAACTATTGGTAGCAGAATCGGGCTTGCCAAAAAGAACATTGAACGTATTGAAAAATGCTAGAAAATATGCCCAATTGGCCATTGGTTCCGTTCAGTCCGTTCATCCCGACTTCAATTTGAATGCAGTAACCCGTGAAGATTATTATAGGTATTTGGATATTGTCCCGAAGAAATATCAAAACCATTGGTTTGCTGCTGTTCACAATTACGAGATCACGCTAGCAGCAAAAGAAGAGCTACTTTCTGGGAATCCGAATCTTCATAGGCTTGCTGACTTAATGAACGAACACCAGCTGATTCTTCAGGACCAAATTGAGAATACGCCATCAAAAATGATACAGATGATGGATGCAGCCAAAAAGAACGGCGCCCTTGCCTGTAAAATAATAGGTTCTGGAGGAGGAGGTTGCATGCTGGCCCTAATCGGTGATAAAGATATAGACGGAATAAAAAAAGCATTTTTGGAAACGGGTGCTGAGTTGGTATATGAAGTTGAAATAAGTAATTAAAAAATGGATAACACTAGTTTGGTGGTTTTGGTGGGAGGAGCTTCCTCTAGAATGAAAACAAGCCTCGAATCCGCTCGGTTGAATAAAGAGAGCCATGCAAATTTTGTGCATAAAAGCCTTATTGAAGTTGGTGCGGTTCCCAAACCATTTTTGTATTATTTGGTCAGGAATGCTTACAAAGCGGGCTATACAAGATTATATCTGGTCACAGGCATTGAAAATAAGGCTTTCAAAAATCTGGAACATAACAAGGTTTTTCTTGAAGAAATTCAGGTTTCCTATGCGATTCAATATATTCCAGAAGACCGCAAAAAACCAGCAGGTACTGCTGATGCCCTACAACAATGTCTGGACCAATTTCCTGAATTAAAAGAACAGGTTTTTACAGTTTGTAACGGAGATAACCTGTATTCAGTTGAGGCTTTAAGAGCCTTAAGAATGCCTAGAACTGCTCCAAATGCGTTGATAAGTTATGCTAGGTCTGGGTTGGATTTTAATGAAGAGCGGATTGCAAAATTTGCGGTAATGGACATTACAGAAGACGGTTTTCTTAACGAAATAATAGAAAAACCCAATTCTGATCGTCTAAATGAATATCGTGATATTTCAGGTGAAATTAGGGTTAGTATGAATATTTTCAGTTTTTCGGGCCATTTGATCTATCCCTTTTTAAAGCAATGCCCTTTGAACGAAATCAGGAATGAAAAGGAACTTCCAAAGGCTGTATCCAACATGATAAAAGCCCATCCCAGAAGCATGTTGTGCATACCTCGTTCGGAACATATTCCAGATTTAACCGATGCCCGGGATATTCCCCTGTTCAAAAATTTACATTAACTTAAGAGCAATTTATGTCCCTTACTCTCTTTTTAATTATTATCAAACTCTAGTTATGGAAACCTACGCCACAGCTTTATTATATGCCATTCCTTTTTTTGTGGGATTGGTACTTTTCGAAGTGCTTTACGGACATTTTGTCAAAAATCAGAAGCACAACGTAATGGATACCGTCAGTAGCCTAAGTTCGGGCCTTACCAATATTGTAAAAGATTCGTTGGGGCTGGTTGTTATCATAGTGTCGTATCCTTTCTTATTGAAGCATTTAGCTTTGGTTGAGATCAAGGCTACATGGCTTGTATGGGTGATTGCCTTTGTTGTAATCGATTTTGCAGGATATTGGAACCATAGACTGAGTCATCATGTAAACTTGTTCTGGAATCAGCATGTTATACACCATAGTAGCGAGGAGTTTAACCTAGCATGTGCTTTACGGCAGTCGATTTCCAATCTACTGGGTTATTTTTCGCTCTTGCTCATACCTGCCGCCTTATTGGGAGTACCCCATGAAGTAATTGCCATTTTAGCGCCGATTCACTTATTTGCCCAGTTTTGGTACCACACCCAGCATATTGGTAAAATGGGATGGCTGGAGTATGTTATTGTTACCCCCTCACAGCATAGGGTACACCATGCCATCAATCCCGAGTATATTGACAAGAATCTGGGTCAGATACTTTGTATCTGGGATAGAATGTTTGGAACCTTTCAAGAAGAGCTAGAGGATGTTCCACCACAATATGGAGTACTGAAGCCTGCACATACCTGGAATCCTATTCTTATTAATTTTCAGCATATTTGGAGATTGATAAAGGATGCGTGGAGAACCAGAAGTTATTGGGACAAACTACGAATTTGGTTTATGCCAACAGGCTGGCGCCCCGACGACGTTAAGAATAAATATCCTATAACTACGATTCAGGATGTTTACCATTTTAAAAAGTATAAGACTTCAGCTTCAAAGGCTTTGAAGGGGTATTCCATATTTCAGTTGCTGGCAAACACTGCATTGATGATGTTCATGTTCTATAATTATTCTGAAATAGGTTTCGAAGGATTACTTTTTTACGGAGCCTTCGTTTTTGTGGGTATTTATGGGTATACCACATTAATGGACAGGGATACTTATGCCGTATGGATAGAACTTTTTAGAGGAATAGCGGCCTTGGCACTTATTGTACTCAGTAGGGATTGGTTCGGATTGAACACCTATTTTCCTTGGGGAAGCTATTTGGTATCACTTTATTTTAGTATTACCATTTTTGGCGCCATATACTTTACTTATCTGGAAAAGGAAGATGCTTCTATTGAAATGATTTCCTAAGCATTTTTGACCTCTTCCACCAATTCAATGTAGTTTTCCATGGCCTCTTTGACACTTATTTTTTGGGCTTGAATCAAGGCATTGGCCTTAAAAGCATTAATGAGGGGAGTTTTACTACCGGGATGGCTGTAATTTTTATTGGCAATTTTGTAGTAGGCGTAGAGTTTTAGCAATAGATCGGCGGGCAATGGTTCAGTATAATTATTGATGAAAACCACTGCTTCTTCAAATGCCAAACGTAACGTTTCATCTGTCATCTTCGTGTCTCAGTGCTGCGATACAAGTTCTTGCCCCAACAACTTTTTGGTTGAGTTTTACTGAAATATCACAATCCAAAGGTAATAGGAGATCTACCCTAGAACCAAATTTAATGAATCCGGCGTCTTGTCCCTGGGTAACCTGTTCGCCTTCTTCTGCATAATTGACAATTCGCCTCGCCATAGCGCCAGCTATCTGGCGGTACCCGATTTCTCCAAACTTTGGGGTATGCAGAACAACCGTGGTTCGCTCATTTTCGGTACTTGATTTGGGATGCCAGGCAACCAGATACTTACCGGGATGATATTTTGAATATGTTACCGTTCCACTTGCAGCATATCGTGTTACATGCACATTAATAGGAGACATGAAGATAGAAACCTGTTTTCTGTTATCCTTAAAATATTCGGGTTCAAATACCTCTTCAATGGCCACAACTTTCCCATCCACAGGCGCCAGAATTTCATCGAAATCCGGAGTCACTGGTCTTTTGGGATTTCTGAAAAACTGCAGAATCAGAATCAGAATAACCAATCCACTTATTTGTAGGAGCCATCTTAACCATTCTATATCCACAAAATATTGAGATACCACAATCAAGGCCACAACGATGAAAAATGTGGTGATGATAATTCTCTGGCCCTCTCTATGAAACATATGAAAAAATATTTAAAGTCAAGTATGCAAAAGGTGCAGCAAATACCAAACTGTCCAAGCGATCCCAAATACCACCGTGCCCGGGAAGAATCGCGCCACTGTCCTTAACTCCCGAAATCCGTTTGAATTTTGACTCCAACAAATCACCTAGGCTACCAGTAACCACAATTACCGTAGCAAGAATCATCCATTGGGTCAAAGAGAGATAAGGTTCATATGGGGCCAATATGTAGGCTGCAATCAGTGCAAAAATAAAACCTCCCAACGAACCTTCAATCGTTTTTTTTGGTGAAACTGCGGGATAAAGTTTATTTCTTCCCAATGTTCGTCCTACCAAATAGGCAAAAGTATCATTGACCCAGATTAAAATGAAGATTCCCATGATAAGAAACTTGGCGAATTCATTGTCTTTGTAGGGAATCATCGTTAAAAAGATGCAACCGCCCCCAATGTAAAAAACGGCAACAACAAAGTTTTGAAAAGTGCTTAGGCGTTCCTTCCTATTCGAAAAAAGGTAAACCAGTAGAGAGAGGTTTATCGAAATGGTGATAAACATCAGGACCATAACGGGAAGGCTTTCCTTTACAATGTATATAAAAGCCCACCATAACGCCAAATAGGCAATAAAGATATAGTACCCTTTAATACGCACTATGCGCTTGAACTCGTAGAGACATGCAAGCCCGAAAACCATAAAAAGAAAATCGAAGGCATCTGAACTTAGAAAAATGGAACCCATCAAAAGGATCACATATACAGCTCCCGTTAGGGCACGCCTTACTATTTCTTTCATGTATCAGTAATCTTCTAGAAGCAAAAGATATACATTTTTTGAGGTACTACCGTAGGAAAGGAAGTCATTTTTGTTTTCAGGGGTAGGCTCGAAATGCTTAAGTGTCGTTATATTATTGGGTATATTTTTCTTGTATTTGTCCTTGATGGTTTTTAAGGCTTCGCTAATGGAATCAACAAGTTGGCTGGTTGTAGCGTAGACGATCAAGTTTGAAGGAAGCTCAGAGAGCTTTTTTTCCTTTATTTGATTTGAACATACCAAAATGGAACCATTGTGGGCCACCAAGTGCTCACATGTGGTAAAGAAAATTTCACTTTCTTGGCGTTTTCTGGTAAAAGCAATGTTTTCAGAAGAGAAACGGCTGGCGAGACGATTGTCGAGGGTATAGAAAAGGTGGTTTTGCCAATCATTTTCAGAGATGATATTTTTCAAAGCTTGGGATACCTCTGCATCATCTTCGCAATAAATAAACTTACCTCCATTTTTTTTGAAATAGATGGTAAATTTTTCATCCACGGGTATTTTTAAATCTGGCATGTGTGCCCCTCTGGTTTCCAAAGTTTCTTTGGAAACCTTTTTTCCACCACCAAAAAGTTTATCAAAAACACCCATTTAATCGAATGGTTTTGTTCGCACCGGTTGAACCCTCAAAATAGTCAATTATTCTGCAGTTTCGAGTTCCTCTTTTTCAAAAGGCCGTTTTCCGAAGATTTTTTCCAAGTCGTCTTTAAAGATAACCTCTTTGTCCAAAAGTCGTTCTGCCAGCTCGGTCAGCTTATCCTTATGCTCATCCAATAGCTTAATGGCCCTTTGATACTGTTCTTCGATGATTTTGGAAATTTCCTCATCAATCCTTTGAGCGGTTTCTTCGCTGTATGGTTTTGTAAAACCATATTCGTTTTGGCCAGAGGAATCATAATACGTAATGTTGCCCAATTCTTCATTGAGGCCATAAATGGTTACCATGGCCCTAGCCTGTTTGGTCACTTTTTCCAAATCGCTAAGAGCTCCGGTCGAGATTTTATTGAAAATCACCTTTTCTGCAGCTCTACCTCCCATAGTCGCACACATTTCATCCAGCATTTGCTCAGGTCGAACAATCAACCTTTCTTCGGGTAGGTACCAAGCTGCTCCAAGGGATTGTCCTCGGGGTACAATGGTAACTTTTACCAAAGGAGCGGCGTGTTCAAGCATCCAACTCACCGTAGCATGACCAGCTTCGTGGAATGCTATGGTTTTCTTTTCTTCAGGGGTGATGATTTTGTTTTTCTTTTCAAGACCTCCAACGATACGGTCGACTGCATCAAGAAAATCTTGTTTTGTAACCGCTTTTTTCTCCTTTCGGGCTGCAATCAACGCAGCTTCGTTACAAACGTTGGCGATATCTGCTCCGGAAAAACCTGGTGTTTGTTTTGCGAGAAAGTCCAAGTCCAACGTCTCGGCAGTCTTTATCGGACGAAGGTGTACTTCGAAAATTTCCTTACGTTCCCGAAGGTCTGGCAAATCCACATAAATCTGACGGTCGAAACGCCCAGCACGCATTAGGGCTTTGTCAAGAACATCGGCTCGGTTTGTGGCAGCCAAGACAATAACATTGGTGTTGGTGCCAAAACCATCCATTTCTGTCAATAACTGATTCAATGTATTTTCGCGCTCATCGTTAGAACCTGTAAAGTTGTTTTTTCCTCGAGCACGTCCGATGGCGTCAATCTCATCAATAAAAATGATAGATGGCGATTTGTCCTTAGCCTGTTTGAAAAGGTCCCTCACCCTTGAGGCACCCACTCCTACAAACATCTCTACAAAATCTGAACCAGACAATGAGAAAAACGGAACCTTGGCTTCACCGGCCACTGCTTTTGCCAGTAGGGTTTTACCTGTTCCAGGAGGGCCTACCAGTAAAGCACCTTTCGGAATTTTACCTCCCAAGGAAGTATATTTATCAGGATTCTTAAGGAATTCCACAATTTCTTGGACTTCCTCTTTGGCACCTTCAAGGCCCGCAACATCCTTAAAAGAAGTACGTGTATCTGTTTTTTCATCAAAAAGCTTGGCTTTTGATTTTCCGATATTGAAAATCTGGCCTCCAGCACCTCCGCCTGCTCCGCCTGACATCCTTCTCATCAAATAAATCCAGATACCTATAATTAGGGCAAAGGGCAATAAGGAAAGCAACAATTCACCAAGAACGTTGGATTCTGTGTCAAAATCAACGATAGTGTCTAGGTTGTTCTCCTTTTTGATGCTCTTTATTTCGTCTTCAAAATTTTGAAGGTCTCCATAGTCCAGAACGTATTGTGGTACTTTTCCAGCGGAAAAATTGAAAGGGCGGTCCGCTACATTTCGATGAACATCTTTTTGCAGCGCTTCCTCGGTCAAAAAGACTTTGGCCTGACGTGTATTGGTGATAATCAATATCTCTGAGATATCGCCGTTACGAAGATATTCTTGTAGTTCTGAAGTGGTAGTTTTTTCAGTACTTGAAAAACTACTTCCCCCAAAAAATTGGAAACCTATAATAAGTGCGATAACCACGCCATATATCCACCACGAACTAAAACGTGGCTTCTTAGGGGTGTTGGAATTGTTCTCTTTTGCCATTTTTTTTAAGAATTATAGCTGCTCTCCACCATGGTGACCTTGGCATCTCCCCAAAGTCCTTCAATATCGTAGAATTCCCTAGTATGTTTTTGAAATACATGCACCACAATGTTCACATAATCCATCAAAACCCATTCTGCGTTCTCAGAACCTTCAATGTGCCAAGGTTTGTCGTGAATGGCTTTACTTACTGTTTTTTGGATGGAAGAAACAATCGCGTTTACATGCGTATTGGAAGTACCATTGCAGATAATGAAGTAGTCGCAAACCGTATTTTCAATTTCCCTTAGATCTAAAAGATTTATATCAACTCCCTTTACTTCTTCTATTCCGTGTAAAATCAAGGCAATCAGTTCATCTGCGCTCGCTTTCGTTTTCTGCATTCAAAAATTTTAGTTTCTACAAATTTATGTTTTTTTTGTTTTCTTAGCCCTAGAATTTAACATATCCTTGGACGTACCACATTGGGAGAACTAACAGAAATAATCAAACTTGATGCCACGGAGTCGACAAATCTTTATTTAAAGGATTTGTTGTCAACTCTAGAGCTAAAGGATTATACCACCGTGGTCGCCAAAAAACAGCAAAAGGGCAGGGGGCAATTGGGAACCGTATGGGAGTCTGAAGGGGGTAAGAACTTGACCTTTACTGTGTTGAAAAAGCTTGATAATTTTAAGGTCCAGGAACAGTTCAAACTTAATTTATGTGTTTCCTTGGCTGTTCAGGAGGCTTTAAGTGCATTGTCCATACCTAATGTTAAGGTGAAATGGCCAAACGACATTCTGTCAGGTTCCCATAAGATTTGCGGAATTCTTATCGAAAATATGTTGAAAGGTCAGTTTATTAAAAGTGCTGTCATCGGAATAGGCCTAAATGTAAACCAAACCAAGTTTGACAATTTGGAAAAAGCTTCTTCCCTAACCAATGTTACAGGTCTTCAATTTGATTTGGATGAGGTGTTGGGAAGGATACTTTCTTCCTTGAAATATCATTTGAACAATATTCAAGAAAAAACTTTTGAGGAAGTTTTACCAGAATACGAAAAACTCTTATTTAGAAAGGACAAGGCCTCTACCTTCAAAAATGAGGAAGACCACTTGTTTATGGGGATCATCCGAGGTATTTCCGAAGAAGGAAAATTGCTGGTGGAACTCGAAGATGAAAAGATGAAAGAGTTTTCGCTAAAAGAGGTTTCTTTACAATACTAAGGAAAGACCTACATATTCGATGTAAGCGTTTCCATAAAGTTGGTAATTGGAGATTTGATCATCATGGCCATCATGGCATTGAACTCTCCTTCGAAACTTAGTCCGACTTCACTTTCATTCTCCCCTAAAGCTTTGATATCGGCAGTCAAGGTAAACGGTAGCTTATCGCTGGCGACTCCCAGGACCACCTTCTCATGTGGGTGTTGTTCTTTAAGTCTCAAAACAATTTCGGGCATGCCCTTTAGGGCAAATCTAAACGTATTTTCATCCAACACCTCAAACTTATCGATGTTCTCTGGCATAAGTTGTTCAAAGTTTTTGATGTCGGTCAAAAACTCAAAAAGCTCTTGATTGCTTTTGTTGACTTTCTTTGTCGGGGTTTCAATATGCATTTTTGGGTATTATTTCCATTGCGCAGGATTATCTTTCCATTGCAATACAGTTTGTAGTTGAGACTCTTTAATATAATTGGTTTCTGAGGCTTGTTCTATCAAGTGATTATAGTCCGAAAGTGTATTCAAGGCCAAGTTTTCCTTTTCAAAATTGGCTGTGGCAACATCAAAACCATACGTGAAAATCGCCACCATTCCCATTACCGATGCACCATGGTCGTTGAGAGCCCTTACGGCATTCAGGCTGCTTTTACCTGTGCTTATCAAATCCTCTATGACCACTACCTTTTGATTGGGCTCCAAGTAACCTTCTATTTGATTTTGCCTGCCATGGGATTTTGCCTCTGGGCGAACATAGATAAAAGGTAATTCCAGAGCTTCAGCAACCAAAATACCAACACCAATGGCCCCAGTGGCCACACCGGCGATAACATCGGGTTTTCCGTAGAGACTTTTTACCTGTTCTGCCATGGCTTTGGCCACATACTTTCTAATCTCAGGAAAAGACAGCATCACACGATTATCACAATATATGGGAGATTTCCATCCAGAGGCCCAGGTAAAAGGATTTTCTGGATCCAACTTAATTGCATTAATTTGCAGCAAAAGCTCAGCTGTTTTTTTAGCTACGGCCTGGTCTAAAATCATTGCGCAAATGTATAAAGTTTTTGTTAATGAATCCCCCTTGGTATTAACAAACGAACGTCCTAAAAATGCCAATGGAAATTTGTTTTCGATGGACAGTGATTCCATCCTGGAAGCGATAACGTCGCTGGCAAAGGGAAAACTGACAACAGCCTATGTTTATCACCCTGATGGAGATAAACTACTGGAAATTTTTAAACATAAAATCCCGGTAGTGGTAGCGGGAGGTGGGTTTGTCACCAATAAAAAAGGCAAGGTTCTTTTTATTTATCGTAATGGAAAATGGGACTTACCCAAAGGTAAGGTTGACAAAGGAGAATCCATAGAAAAGGCAGCTATCCGTGAGGTTGAGGAAGAAACAGGTGTTAAAGGGCTTGCCATAGAGCGTTTTTTACGTACGACTTATCATATATTTAGAAGGAATGGGGAGTACATTTTAAAAGTAGTCCATTGGTTTGCCATGTCTACCGAGTATGAAGGAAAACTAGAAGGTCAATTGGATGAAGGTATTGAAAAAGTGAAGTGGAAAGGTCCCAAAAAAACAAAGAAGGCGTTAGAAAATTCTTATTTCAACATAAAGGCCCTTTTTGAAAATTGGCCTACTCAGAAGGAATCATAGCTTCGGCCTCACCACCTTTAGGGATTCTATATACAGGATATTGCATATAAGACTCTTCGAGATACTTCGAATTTTGATGTACCCATTGTAACTGGGCATACCAATTTTGGTCAAATTCCAGGTCAAATTCTTTTTTGGCCAAGAAATCAGCTCTGAGAATGGAATCTTTCATTAATATCTCATAAGCGATATCCTCAAAAACATAAGGGGAAAAGTTTTCCTTTTGCTGTAAAACGGTATCAAAGAAATTCCAATTGAAAAAGGAATCCGGGGCTTGGGGCTCAAGAGTTTCCATCAAGTACCGAAAACCTTCTTGGTTGGTAGGCACCAAAAGGTCCCCTTCTGAGAATTGGATTGTTTTGGTTGACTTCCCAACTTCAGTGTTGAAATGAGGGTAATGTCCTTCATACGGAGTTCTCCTCGTTTCAAATCCCAAAATTTTATAGGATTCCACCTCCAAAACGGTGTCTTTTTCCAAGGGATAGTAGGTTACGGCATTGGCATCCAGACGCTCAATTACCTCTTGCCAAGCTTTCTTGATAAGATATGCTGCGGGTACTTGAACTGTATCTTTTGGTATAAAGTAGTCGTAGAATGCAGTTTTTTTAACAAATGGCTTGGTCTGATCATACTTGAGTCGTTGCAGTCCGGTAACCTCACTTTCTATCATGGAGGCCTCATATCCTTTGAAGTCTAGGGTACTTGTACGCGTTGTATCAATCTGCCAATTGAAATGATACTGTAATTTTTCAGATATACCCTCCGTTGTCTCTTTCCTTAACTCTTTAATGGTTTTGTGTTCCTTTTCTACTAGCGTCAACAGAGTGCTCATTAGTTCGTAGGTTCCTTCAACCCGTTTGTCATACGGTTTCAGCATATGGGTTTCGACCATTAGTCCCAAAGTATTCCATAACGTTGAAAAACCCGTTGAATATCGGGGATAATCCATAAACTGTTGGAACCCAAATTCTGGTGACATATTGAAAACATTCACATAAGGGGTGATGTCCCAGCCTTTCTTCAAGAGCTGTTTTTCCAAACTTGGTCTAAAATCTTTATTGAGGTACTCGCCCAATTCTCCTCCAAGTTTGTTGTGTTGTGTAAAAAGATGGGTAAGCGTATATTGATAGTCCGCACCATTACTTACATGGTTATCAACAAAAACATCGGGTTTGACCAAATGGAAAATTTGCGCAAACGTGAAAGAATTTTTCGTGTCCATTTTAATGAAATCCCGATTAAGGTCATAGTTAAGCGCGTTGCCTCTAAAACCATATTCCAATGGGCCATTTTGATTGACCCGGGTGGTTGAATTTCTATTAAGTGCACCTCCAATATTATAGATGGGAATGGTCACCAGAACCGTATTTTTTGGAACGTCGATTTTTTCAATAGCCAAATCCCTATAAAAGAGCATGGTCGCATCTATGCCATCGCTTTCTCCGGGATGAATCCCATTGTTGATTAGGATGATGGCTTTGTCCTTCCGAACATTTTCGAGATTGAAATCCCCGTCCGGATTGAAAGTGACCATATGTAAGGGCAGGCCACTGTCGGTTTCTCCAATGGTCTGGATATTGATTTCTGGAAAATCCTTGGCAAGTCTAATGTAAAAATCAATGGTTTCTTGGTAGGTGGCGGTCTCCTTTCTTTCCGATTTTTCAAAAAAGGTCTGATAGGTGGCTACTTTATCCTCGGGCTGAGTCTCGCAGGAAAACAAAATAAGCAGGCCCACAAAGAACGTGATGTATTTCAAGGTCGTTGCTATTTGAGTATGGGGGAATTTACAACTCCCGACAATCCAAAAATAAGCAATATTAAAATTAAGAGGCCAAATTGATTCTTTTGAGGTCTGCTGCGTCAATACGAAAAATGGGTTTGTTCTTAAAGTTGAGATAGTGCAGGCAATTGATTCTAAACGTATTCCATTTTTCGTAATCGGAGGGATCAATGGAAGAGGTTACTACGTTGATGATTATTTTTTCCTTAAGATTAAGTTGCATTAAACCCTCTAAAAATTCCCATCCATCCATTATGGGCATATTGATATCCAAAAAGATTACTTCTGGGGGTTCAATATTCTTTTTGGTCTCCTCGGTCAAATGGTCCAAAGCAACCTTCCCATTTTCAAAGGTTTTTATTTCATCACACTCCACAACACCTTTCAACATCTTTTGTATGCCGAAAATTGTAATGGGGTCATCGTCAATGATATATATGCTATTGAGCTTTGTCACTAAAATAAACTTTGAAGGTTGAACCCTTTTGAACCTCGCTTTCTACTGTAATTCTTCCATCCATGGCTTCAATTTGGTTCTTGATGATATAAAGTCCTAAACCTCTTGCGTCTTTGTTTTTATGAAATGTCTTGTACATTCCAAAAATCTTGTCGCCATATCGGCTTAGGTCAATGCCCAAACCATTGTCACTAACCGATAGAACGTTATAGTCATTTTCCTTTTGTGCACTGATAACAATTTTCGGTGATTCTCCTGGTCTGTGATACTTTACCGCATTGGTTATGAGGTTGAGAATAATACTTTCGAGATAAGCAGGTACGCTTAGTACAGTAAATGCTTTCGGCGTAGTATTGATAATTTCGGCCCTATTCTTTTGTAGGAAAGCGGATAGGTTTTGTTGAACACGCTCAATACCTTCGTTGAGATTCATCTTCCTTTTATCAAGGTTGACATTTGTGTTAATCTCTACCACCTCGTTGAGATTCTCCAAAGTATCCATTAGATTGTTGGACGCTGAGGAGAGCATTTTCATGATTCGGGTTTTTTCCAATTCATCATTTTCCTTTGAGAGGAAGTCAAGAAGCATTGAAAAATTGGCGCTATGCGATCTAAGATTATGCGATACTATGTGAGCAAAATTGATAAGCTTTTTGTTTTGTATGGCCGTTACATTGATGAGGTTCCTTAACTGTTCTTCTTTTTGCTTCAATGCTGAGATATCCATGCTCATGCCAATAAGCCCATAAGCCCTTCCGTCCAAGTCCAATAAAGGGATTTTGGAAGTCAAAAAATGGGTAATACTGCCATCTTTTCTTACGTTGAGGGTTTCTTGACCCAGCATGGGGTTCATGGTTTTCATAACTTCCAAATCTTCATCCCGAGACAGTTGGGCCACTTTTTGGTCGTAGAGGTCAAAATCAGTTTTTCCTATTAGTTCGCTTGCATCCTTTCCTAAATATTCGCATTCGGCTTTGTTAACCAGTATTTTTCTTGAGTCCTTATCTTTTATAAAGACGTTAATGGGCAAATTGTCTATTAGGGTAGTTAATAGGCGTTCACTCTCCTTGGTTCTTTTTTCGGCAAGCATTTGCTCGTTGACGTCTTGGAACGTTCCAAAAATCTTTATGATTTTTCCTGCCTTGGTTATTGCTTTTCCGCCCGCGGCTACCCATCGTTCTTCACCATTTTTGGTAATAATCTGCAATCTTTCATTGAATGATCCTCCTTCATTCATGAGATTATGGAAAAGCATTGAAATTTTATTCCGGCTATAGCCCTGTTTATAGAACTCAATAGCTTCACTTACCGAAGGTTCGTAATTTACCGGTACCTGATGAATTTTTTTGGTTGTAGCGCACCAACTCAGTTTCTCCGTGATCAAATCATATTCCCATGAACCAATTTTGGCTACTTCAGCGGTGGCATTGAGCAAATCTTGGACCCTTTCCAATTCATAATCACGGGTCAGATTGGTGGTAATGTCAATGGTTTGGACGATGGTACCTTTGATATTCTGGTTTTGGTCGAGCCAGGGAGCAAATGTACTCTCAAACCATATGACGTTTTCCCTGCTTTTTTTCCCGTGGTGAATAGTTCTTATGTCATTTCCAATTAAATACTCTTTCAAAAGCTCAGAGGAGCATTTTTCGTGACCTTCAAAGAAACTGAAAATACCTACCTCGGCTTTCTCCGAAGGAATATCATATAAAGAATACCAGGTTTCCGAGGCGTCGACAAGAATAAAATTTGAGTCCACAAAAGCGGTTGCTAGTGGGAGTTGCTGAATGATACGGGAATCAAGTCCGGTTTTGGTACTATTCAAAATTAGGAGGTTAAGATTTGGGTATCTAAGAAATTTCCTACTAAATTAAAAGTATTACTCTTATATTCAATGTTATTGTTGTGAACCCCCAAAAAGCTGTGGTTTGACCCTTAAAATGCCGTGTTTTGTAGCTCAAAGACCATAAACTGTAGGTCAAACGCTAATTCTCTGACTAGGATTTTACCCTAACCGTTTGAGGCACCAGACCCGTATAATCACCTCCGTTGCGAATTACATCCCTTACAATGGAAGAGCTTATGTATGACTTGCCCGAAGAGGTCAACAAGAATACCGTTTCTATTTCTGAAAGTTTTCGATTGGTATGCGCTATGGCTTTTTCGAATTCGAAATCTGCTGGGTTTCTGAGACCCCTAAGAATAAAATTGGCATCCACTTTTTTGCAAAAGTCCACGGTTAACCCCTTATAGGTGACAACCTTTATTTTAGGCTCATCTTTGAAAGCCTCCTCAATAAACTGGGTTCTTTCTTCCAAGGTGAACATGTATTGCTTGTCTGCATTGATTCCAATGGCAATCAAAAGCTCGTCAAAAAGAGTCACTCCTCTTTTGATAATATCATAATGGCCTAGAGTCAACGGGTCGAAAGAACCGGGAAATATTGCACGCCTCATGGTTGGAAAGTTTGTTTAAAAATAGGCATTTTCTAACGCAAAGTTTCTTCAATTGCGCTATGAAACAGTTCCTCCAAACTAATTCCAGCTGCTTGGGCCTGTTGAGGAAGTATGCTTTCCTCTGTAAGACCAGGTGTCGTATTGACCTCCAGTAGATAAGGTTCATCGCCCAACAAAATGAATTCACTACGTGTATACCCTTTTAGGCCTAGAATTTTATAGATTTTAGCTGCTAGCTGGATGACATTTTTTTCTTGTACTTCGGAGATTCGAGCTGGTGTTATTTCTTGGGATTGTCCCAAATACTTGGCTTCGTAATCAAAAAAATCATTCTCCGAAACGATTTCTGTAAGCGGAAGTACTTTGACTTCACCCCGATATGTAATCACCCCAACGGAAACCTCTGTACCCTCCAAAAAGGACTCAATAAGTACTTGATGATCTTCTTTTAAGGATTTTTGAATGGCCTCATCCAAATCTTCTGTTTTGTAAACTTTTGAAATACCATAGCTGCTACCCGCCCTGTTGGCTTTTACAAAACAAGGGAGCCCGACATGATTAATGATTTCATCCGCATTTATGGAATCTCCCTCATTTATATAGTAAGATTTAGCGCATTTGATTCCAAAAGGTTTAAGAACACTGAGTAAATCCCGTTTGTTAAAAGTCAGTGCGGCTTGGTAATGTGCACAACTCGTTTGTGGTATACCTAACAATTGAAAATAGGCTTGCATGATTCCATCTTCCCCCGGAGTTCCGTGAATGGCGTTAAAAACGCAATCAAAATGAATTTTTTCACCTTCCATTTTTAGGCTGAAATCAGATTTATCAATTGGGATTTCACTCCCGTCTTCGCTCAAATAGACCCATTTGTTCTCAGTGATATGAATTCGAAAAGTTCTATATTTTTCCTTACTCAGATATTGATAGACCACGTTGCCGCTTTTAATCGAAATATCGTGTTCACTTGAATGGCCACCCATAATAATGGCGATGTTCTTTTTCATCAGGTTGTCGAATATGCCTGTTCCAAAGTAAAGAAAAAAGGCTCGGCTTTCCTATATTTGTCCCGTTAAGCACAGTACATGAAACATTTTCTGAGCTTTTTGAAAAGCAAGGTATTTCTATTGCAACTGGGACTGGCCCTAGTTGCCACTATACTCATTTGTTATCTTTTGTTGCGGTGGCTTGAAAATTCAACGAACCATGGAGAATTCGTCGAGGTACCTGATTTTTCAAAAATGTCCGTAATGGAAATGAGAAAGGCCGTAGAGGATGCAGGATTACGATATCAAGTTTTGGATTCTTCGAACTACAACCCAGAATATCCACGATTCTCCATACTTGAACAGGATCCCCCTGCTGGTAATAAGGTCAAGACCAACCGGAAGATCTACTTCACGGTAAACCCTTCTGGATATAAAAAGGTTACCGTTCCTGATATCATCCAGGTAACACAACGTAACGCCTCGTCCATGCTGCGTGCCGTGGGATTGGAAGTGCAAAGGGTCACTTACATAGATGAACTGGGTAAAGACATGGTTTACCGTATGAAGCACAAGGGCAAATACATTAAGCCTGGCGATAAATTGCCCAAGACTTCAAAAATAGAACTGGTCTGTGGTAATGGAACGGTACCAGAGAAGGCTAGGATTCAGGCTGATTCCCAGTAATTATGGAAACTTCCGAAACCCCAGATTTATCCCAAGAAGAACTTTTTGAGCATTATAAGTTTATTGCTGCCAAAGGCCAGGAACCTTTAAGAGTGGACAAGTTTTTGATGAACTTCATTGAAAATGCCACACGGAATAAAATCCAGCAGGCCGCCAAACAAGGCCATATTTGGGTCAATGATGAGGTCGTAAAGCAAAACTACAGGGTAAAGGCGGGCGATGAGGTCAAGGTCATGTTCGAACATCCTCCGTATGAATTTCTACTTACTCCCGAGAATATTCCGCTTGATATTGTTTATGAAGACGACACGGTTTTGGTGGTCAACAAACCAGCAGGAATGGTAGTTCATCCTGGTCACGGTAATTATTCAGGTACCTTGATCAATGCCTTGGTTTTTCATTTTGACAACCTTCCCAATAACAGTTCCGACCGTCCCGGCTTGGTACATCGCATTGATAAGGATACGTCAGGACTTTTGGTGATTGCCAAAACGGAACAAGCCATGACTCATTTGGCCAAACAGTTCTTTGAAAAAAGTAGTGATAGGGAATATGTAGCACTAGTTTGGGGCAATGTTGAGAATGATGAGGCTACTGTGGAAGGAAATATTGGAAGAAATCCAAAAAATCGCCTGCAGATGATGGTCTTTCCCGATGGAGAACAGGGCAAGGAAGCAGTAACACACTATAAAGTTTTGGAACGATTTGGATATGTCACCTTGGTTTCCTGCAAATTGGAAACTGGTCGCACGCATCAGATAAGGGTACATATGAAGTATATCGGTCATACCCTTTTTAACGATGAACGTTATGGCGGGAATCAAATCTTAAAGGGTACCACATTTACCAAGTACAAACAATTTGTTGAGAATACGTTTAAACTATTGCCACGACAGGCGTTACATGCAAAAACGTTGGGTTTTGTGCACCCCAAGACCGGTAAGCAAATGCAATTCAATTCAGAATTGCCCGAGGACATGGTGCAATGCATTGACAAATGGAGAAACTATGCGAAACACAAGGATTTATAGTTTTCCTCAATCCGAATATCGATAACACCTTTCGTACTAAACCAAAAAAGTCGGCGAACCTCTTTATTTTTACGTAAAATTAGAGCACATGAAAATTGTAATTTCTCCCGCCAAATCATTGGATTTTGAAAGTCAGCTTCCCACTTCAAAATTCTCTGAGCCCCTTTTTCTGGATCAGTCGCAAAAGCTGAATGGTGTTTTGGTAAAAAAGAAACCCAAGGCGTTGGCGAAGTTGATGTCCATTTCAGATAATTTAGCAGAACTCAATTGGCAACGAAATCAGGAGTTTTCAGTGCCGTTCACACCCGAAAATGCTCGCCCAGCGGTCTATGCCTTCAATGGGGATGTTTATCAAGGTCTAGATGCTTATTCCATCCCTGAGGCCAAACTTGACCAATTACAGAACATGCTTCGTATACTTTCTGGACTTTATGGCATTTTAAGACCATTGGATTTAATCCAGCCATACCGTTTGGAAATGGGAACACAGCTTAAGGTTGCCCGTAAAAAGAATCTCTATGAGTTTTGGCAAAAACAGCTTACCCAACATTTGAATCAAGAAATGGAGGAAGACGAGCTTTTCGTGAACCTGGCCAGTAACGAATATTTTGGAGCCATTGATGAAAAAAACCTGAAAGTCCCGGTAACTACTCCCATTTTTAAGGATTGGAAGAATGACAACTTAAAGGTAATTAGTTTTTTTGCCAAAAAAGCACGAGGTTCCATGGTGCGGTATATATTGGATACGAATGCTCAAAACCTGGACGACCTTAAAGGTTTTGATTATGATGGATATGTTTTCAGTCAAGAACATACGTTGAAGCCCAATCAGCCCGTTTTTGTGAGATAGCCATTATTTGTCCAACTTGTTTTTACATAAACATCCTTACAAACCCTTTCTTTTTCCAGAAGCCACTAAGTTGATTGTGGGAACTTTACCTCCTCCACGATTTAGTACGGGAGATTTAAAAAAAGAAGACGTTGACTTCTGTTATGGCAGTTGCAATGGAATGCTTTGGCCCATTTTAGACCGAATTTTTAATTTGAAACTTAGGTATGAAACCACGGAAAAAGCAACAAAGCAAAGAATGGACTTTCTTCTTAAAAGGAAAATAGGGGTTTGCGATATTGTGGAAAGTGCCGAGAGGGAAAAAGTGGATGCTAGCGATTTGGGCATGCAAAATGTCAAACTTCGGGATATTGTTGGGTATCTTCAGCATTACCCTGAAATTGACACCTTGCTATTTACTGGAGGCAATAGTAAAAACGGCCCGGAGTACTTCTTCAGAAAGCATATCAAAATACATGACATCCAGTTGGAACCAATTTCCAATGATGTTCCCAGAATATATCAATTTCAGCTTCCTAAAACCAATAGAACTATCAGGACCGTATCACTAACAGCCCCTTCGGGAGCAGCCAACAGGGCTATTGGCAGTCTTGAAGCGTATAAGGCTCAAAAACAGAGAAATCCATCTTATACTACTTTTGATTTTCGGGTAGAACAGTATCGCCCTTTCTTTTAGTTTTTTTGAGATTATAACCAGGGCAACCCATATTCCCATGTTATTTTTATCAGCACCCCTTAACAAATTGTTATTTGAACCACATTGACTGTGCAAATAAGGGTTTTATACCGATATTTAGCTTGTTAAAAAACTATCAAGACTTACAGTATTATGCAGCAGGAAAAACGACTGGAAGAGTTTAAAAAATCGGTAACCAACAAGTTCAATATTTACAATAGTCTTTTTTTGAACTTACCCTATCGAGATATTGAAAACGTTGGAATATTGATTCCCATTCTAATGGACCAATGTGAGAAGGGATTGAGTTTGGGCAAGAAACCTCAAGAAATATTGGATGCGTTCTTTAAAAACTTTACCGGTATAACCGATGAGAAAGAACGGCTGGATTTCATGTTCAAAATTATACAATACGTTGAAAGACAGGTTGTACTTTATGATAGTGTTGAGGACTCTGCTTTTCCAAAGCTTCAAAAATACACCAATTCCATGTCCATCAGGGACTATTTTAAATTGGTCAATGAAAACAAGAATTGGGATAAAATTGCCAAAAAACTTTCGACGTTCAGCGCGAGAATTGTTTTGACAGCGCACCCTACTCAATTCTATACTCCTGCAATTTTGGATATTATCTCAGAGCTCCGGGTTTTAATTGATGAGGATAAGGTCAACGAAATAGACATCAAACTGCAGCAGCTGGGTCTTACTTCCTTGGTCAATAGAAAAAAGCCAACCCCATTGGACGAGGCGAAAAATATCATCTACATATTGCGACACACTTATTATAATGCGGTCGGGGAACTATTTAACTATGTTAAACGTAATATTCAAGAAGAGGATTTTGATAACTATGATATTATCAAACTAGGTTTTTGGCCGGGGGGCGATCGCGATGGAAACCCGTTTGTGACAGCTAAGATTACCATGCAGGTGGCCGATGAACTTCGAACTACTTTGATGAAATGCTACTACAATGAGTTGAAGGATTTACGAAGAAAATTGACCTTTAAGCCATTGCAAGATCCATTGATGGAGTTAAGTGAAGCATTGTACCGTGCGATGTTCGATTTTAATTACATCATTGGCCATGAAGAAATATTGGCAAAGTTGATGGAGATTAGGGAAGTTCTTACTTCTGATTTTTATGGCCTCTATTCAAGTGAGTTGGATACGCTTATTAACAAGGTGCGTATTTTTAAATCACATTTCGCCACATTGGACATACGACAGGACCACAGCAAACACCTTTTGGCGGTGGAAAGCATCCTTAGGAGCAAAGGCGCCATAAAGGAAAGTGTCGATGAATTGACAGAAGAACAGTTGGTAGAATGGCTCCTTGAAAAGGAAATCACACTCAATCCTTCCGATTTTGATGAGGAAATCGTACAAGATACTATTACCAATATTAAGCAACTGGCACAAATTCAATTGAAGAACGGGGAGGATGGCTGTAACCGATATATTATCAGTAATTCCGAAGATATATTTTCCGTACTCTTCGTTTTTGGCCTGTTCCGCTGGAGCGGATGGAAGAAGGAAGACATCACCTTTGATATAGTGCCATTGTTCGAAACCATGAAGGGGATGGAAGCTTCCGAAAGTGTGATGCAAACCCTTTTCGATACTCCAATTTACCGTGATCATCTCGCCAGAAGAAAGGATACCCATACCATTATGCTCGGTTTTTCAGATGGAACCAAAGATGGGGGGTATTTAAAAGCCAACTGGTCCATCCTTAAAACCAAGGAAACCTTAAGCAAGGTTTGCAAAAAAAATGGTATCAAGGCACTGTTTTTTGACGGAAGGGGAGGGCCTCCAGCTCGTGGTGGAGGAAAGACACATCGGTTTTATGCGTCACAGACCAAAGATGTGGCAAATCATGAAATACAGTTGACCATTCAAGGACAGACCATTACCAGTACCTATGGAACAAAGGAACAGTTCATCCACAATGCAGAGCAGTTGCTTACCGCTGGTTTGAGCAATAACCTATTTGGCAAGGAACATGTGATTTCCTCGGACCAAAGAAAACTGATTGAAGAACTTTCTGAGCTGAGCTTCAATAAATACGATGCCTTGAAACAGCACGAAAAATTTATTCCGTATTTAGAGAATAGGAGCACGCTAAAATATTACACCAAAGCCAATATCGGTAGTCGACCCGGTAAAAGAGGCAACAAAAAGCAGTTGGAGCTATCGGATTTAAGGGCCATCTCCTTTGTGGGCTCATGGAGTCAATTGAAACAAAATGTTCCCGGTTACTTTGGTATGGGAACCGCGATTCAAACCTTAAAGGAAGAAGGCAGGTTAAAGGAGGTGAAAAAGCTGTATCGGGAAGTTCCGTTCTTCAGAGCCCTGATGCACAATAGTATGATGTCGTTGGCAAAGACCAATTTCGACCTAACAAGCTATATGAAGGAAGATGCAGAGTTTGGTGAATTTTGGCAGGTCCTTTTTGATGAGTATGAGCTCTCCAAAAAGGTATTGTTGGAAATATCGGGGTATTCCATTTTGATGGAGGATGAAGCGGTATCCCGTGAATCGGTAATGATACGGGAACAAATCGTATTGCCACTACTTGTTATTCAGCAAAACGCCCTATTCCATATTTCAAAGAATTCAGAATTCAGGGAACTTTACGAAAAGATAGTGACACGCTCCCTTTACGGAAATATCAATGCGAGCAGGAATTCGGCCTAGTGCTTAGGTAGATTTATGAATTAGTTTCCATCACAAAGAAGTGCTCAAAACCCCATAAAAAGCTTTTATTCCATATGCCAATTGCCTAATTTTAAGGTTTTCATTGGGACTATGTTGATTATTGTCTTGGTTGACCATCGGAACGACAAAGGCTGGGACATTCAATTCATTGATAAAAGGAGCAATAGGAACGGTGCCACCCATTATGCGGATTCGCACCACATTTTCTTGAAAGGTTTCTGTTAATACATCATACAAGAACTGCCCGTAAGGATTATCCAAATCGGTTCGGAAAGCATCCGTCACACTACCCTCTTTCACAGTGACAATTTTATTATGCGCCATGCGCTCTTCTTTACTTGGCTCATGGTCGATTACGTGAAAACCCTGCTTTGAAATATGATTTTTGACCAATTGTTTCAAACGATTTCCATCCGTTTCTGGGACCAATCGCAAGTCCAGTTCTGCCGTAGCACTTTCTGGAATTATGGTTCGCACGTTTTCTCCAATCCATCCCGAACCAAGGCCTCTTATGTTTAGGGAAGGATATTGCAAGGCCTCTTGATAAAATCCGCCTACTTTTTCGTGCGATTTGAACTGTAATCTGGACGCAATTTCGGTATCGCTATCGGGGACACTTTTTAATATTTCGAGTGTATTTTCATCTAAAGAAATACCGTCATAATAACCAGGAATAGTAACTCGTCCCCGATCATCCTTCATTGTAGCCAAGAGTTGGGCCAGTTGAAACCCTGGGTTTGGTGCATAATTTCCATAATGTCCGCTGTGTTGAGGTTTAAAAGGACCATGTGTAGTCAGCGTAAGGGAAGTAATACCCCGGCAACCAAAAATTAAGGTAGGCCCACCCGAAGAATGCATAGGGCCATCTGAGATTACTAAAAAATCAGCCTTTAAAAGCTCACGATATTGTTTGACCGCATTGGGCAAAGGCTTGCTGCCTTTTTCTTCTTCCCCATCCAAAATGATCTTAACATTGAACGGAATTTCCTTTCCTTCTTTCTCAAGCAGGTCGATGGCATTCAAAAACATGACAATGGGACCCTTATCATCCGAGGTGGAACGGCCAAAAAGTCGCCAATCGTATTTAATATCGTCGGTTAATTCTTCAAAGGATACAGTTTCAAAACCCTCTTCCACAGGTTTTTTTAATACTACTTCATAAGGATTGGGCTGGTTCCATTTTGAAGGATCTACCGACTGCCCATCAAAATGCATATAAATCAGAATCGTAGGCTTGTTGTCATCCATCGGAAGCGCCGCGAAGAACAAGGGATGATTTTCAGTCTCTAATTCGGCCGTATTAAAACCCCGCTCACCAAATTTACGTTTCAACCAAATGAGGTTATCATCAATATCATCAGGATTCAGGGCATCATTTGGTATGGCTACAAAGTCTCGTAATTCCTCTATGGATTTGGCTACCTGCGATTTCAGGCTTAACGAATCTTGGGCGGAGATGTGAGAGGCGAATACCAGACATCCGAACAGTAGGATTTTTTTCATGCTAAAGCGTTCAGGTTGTTTAAAGAATGAAATTAACGAATTTGTCGAACAAAATGAGCTATTGAATCCACACCATTTTGGGTCAAATGTTTGATAAAAGCCGACCCAATAATGGCTCCTTTTGATTTTTCGGTAGCCTGTTGAAACGTATGGGCATTGCTGATGCCAAAACCTACGATTTGTGGATTTTTAAGACCCATTTGAGCAATTCGATTGAAATAAGCTTTTTGCTCCTCTCCGAACCCTTCTTTGGCACCTGTGGTACTCGCAGAACTTACCATATAGATAAATCCATTTGACGCATTGTCTATTGCTCGAATACGTTTTTCACTGGTTTGGGGGGTGATAAGAAAAACATTAGTCAAGCCGTAATCTTCATAAATGTGTTGATATTCCTCTTGATAAACATCCAGAGGTAAATCGGGCATAATAATGCCGTCAATTCCGATTTCCTGACATTTTTTGCAAAAGGCTTCCACACCATATTGTAGCATGGGATTGAAATACCCCATTAAAATTAAGGGTATGGAAACCGTTTTCCGAATGTCCTTGAGTTGTTCAAAAAGCAACTCTGTGTGCATGCCATTTTTAAGAGCTGCAGTGGAGCTTTCCTGAATGGTTGGACCATCGGCCAAAGGGTCACTAAATGGCAATCCTATTTCAATCATATCAACCCCATTCTTTTCGAGGTCTTCAATGATTTTTATGGTATCATTTAAATTAGGATAACCTGAGGTAAAATATATTGACAAGAGTTTTTTGTTCTCTTGAAGTTTTTGATGTATTCGGTTTTGTTTCATTTTTAAAAGTTATTCCCCCGCTTTAGGGAGAGTAAAGGGATGATTACACCCCTGAGGTCCCCTCAAGGGGACAGTTTAGAGTTTAAAATAATCAATGTAGGTCTGGAGGTCCTTGTCTCCCCGACCTGATAAGTTGATGACTACAATATCGCTGGGCTCAAACTTTTTGTAATCGAAAATGGCGAATGCGTGACTGGTCTCAATGGCTGGAATGATTCCTTCCAATTGAGAGATCTCCAAACCTGCCGTCATGGCCTCATCATCGGTGATTGAAATGAATTCTCCTCGGCCTGATTTGAACAAATGGGCATGCATTGGACCCACTCCGGGATAATCCAACCCGGCTGAAATGGAGTAGGGCTCCGTAATCTGACCATCGTCGGTCTGCATCAGCAAAGTTTTACTGCCGTGAATAATACCTACCTTTCCCAAAGCTGAGGTTGCTGCACTTTCACCTGATTTAACACCTTTTCCGGCGGCTTCAACAGCAACAATTCCCACTTCTGGATTGTCCAAATAGTGATAATAGATGCCGGCGGCATTACTTCCCCCTCCCACGCATGCAACTACATAGTCGGGATTTTCGCGACCTTCTTTTTCCTTCAATTGCCATTTAATCTCTTCGGAAATTACCGACTGAAATCGGGCGACCATATCGGGATAGGGGTGAGGCCCAACCACAGATCCGATAATGTAATGCGTATCTACAGGATTGTTAATCCAATCTCTAATAGCTTCATTAGTAGCATCCTTCAGGGTTCTGCTTCCAGAAAGGGCCGGGCGTACTTCGGCTCCCAACATTTTCATCCGGGCTACATTTGGGGCTTGACGGGCAATATCAATTTCACCCATGTACACCACGCATTCTATACCCATGAGGGCACAAACCGTAGCAGTGGCAACCCCGTGTTGACCTGCTCCTGTTTCGGCGATAATTCGATTTTTCCCCAACTTTTTGGCCATTAATATCTGACCAATAGTATTGTTGACCTTATGCGCTCCGGTATGGCACAAATCTTCGCGTTTCAGATAGATTTTAGTCTTGTATTTTTCCGATAGGCGTTCCGCAAAATAGAGTGGGGTAGGCCTGCCCACATAGTCTTTCAAAAGTTGACGGAATTCCTCTTGAAACGAAGGTTCAGCCATTACCCGAAGGTAATTCTGGCGCAGTTCTTCGCAATTGGGATACAGCATTTCAGGAATGAATGCCCCTCCAAACTCTCCGTAGTAACCTCTTTCATCGGCATGATATGTTTTCATGGGTTGTCAGTTTTTAGTTGACGCTTTTCAAATAGCAATTTTTTAAATGTTTTCAATTTTTCTATGTTCTTCAGACCTGGTTCAGTTTCAAACCGACTGTTGACATCTATGGCATGGCAATACCGCGACGCGGGACTTGCCAAAAAGGATTGTAGTTTTTCCGCCTCATCCAATCCAATACCACCACTTAAGAAAAACGGTTTTGTGGATGGATAGTTCTTTAAGATGGACCAATCAAAGGTATATCCGTTACCGCCTGGGAGCTTTCCTTTGGTATCGAACAGGAAGTAGTCACAAAATGCTTCGTAATCCTTTAAGATGGAAAAGTCAAAGTCATCTTTAATGGAAAAAACTTTGATGATTTCCAATGCGTCATTCTGAACTAGTTTCGGAATCCCAACATGAGATGCTGAAACGAGTTCAGCATGACGGAGGTATTTACAGTATTCTGGACTCTCATTTCCATGCAACTGAACCCCATCCAATTGATAGGTTTTGATTTTATCCAAGACTTCCTCCAAGGGAGCATCCACAAAAACACCTATTTTCTTGATTTCAGATGGTAATTCGGGTATATCTCCCTCAAAATATCGTGAAGAAGGCTCCCAAAAAATAAAACCGAGGTAGTCAGGCTGAAGTTCAGCTACTTCCTTCGGATTGTATTTCATGCCACAGACCTTCAATTTCATGATTCCAAAATTTTTATGAATTCTGCAGCATGTTTTCCTGGGTTATCGGTCTTCATGAAATTTTCCCCAATCAAAAACCCTTGGTAACCGTAAGGCCGTAATTCCTTGATAGCATCTACCGAGCTGATGCCGCTTTCAGAGACCTTTACAAAATCATCAGGTATTTTGCTCGACAACTCCTTACTTACCTCTAAGCTCACGTCAAAAGTTTTTAGGTTTCGATTGTTGACACCCAACATATCCAAACTTGGCATTATCGACTTTCCCAACTCTTCTTCATTATGAACTTCTAACAAAACCTCTAATCTAAGTGCCTTGGCTGTCTCTGATAGTATTTTGATTTCACTTCTTGACAACATGGCGGCTATTAACAAAATTACGTCGGCACCGTAGGCTTTTGCTTCCAAAATCTGGTATTCATCTATGATGAATTCCTTCCGAAGCAATGGGATATTTGATGATGCTCTCGCTATCAAAAGATCATCCAATGAGCCACCGAAATATTTTCCATCGGTAAGTACTGACATACCGCATACACTGGCTTGCTCGTAACCCTTTGCTACATCCTGAACATTTAAACTATTGTTGATTATGGATTTTGAGGGTGAACGCCTTTTATGTTCGGCAATAATCCCCGATTTGCTGTTTCGCAACCGTTGGGCCAAGGAAAGGGTCTTTCTTTCCATCAAAACCGATTGCATCAATTGTGAAACCGGAATCAAGGATTTTTTCAGTTCGACTTCTCTGCGTTTGTCCGCTACTATTTTATCGAGAATGTTCATTTTTTTCAATTCTTTTGACTGTCATTCCGCACCTGATGCGGAATCCATTTGCACGAACCAATTATCAGATAAATCTATCCAATTGAGGTTTTCTTTTTCAATCAAATCAATTTTCCATTGCCTTTTCCATTTCTTCAACCTTTTTTCTCGTAAAATGGCGTCGTTTACGTCTTGATAGGTTTCAAAATAAACTAGCTTTTTTAGCCCATACTTTTGGGTAAACCCTTTTACAGACCCAGATTTATGCTCAAAAACTCTCCGTTCTAAGTTATTGGTCACCCCAACGTACAACGTACCGTTTCGCTTATTCGCAATGATATAAACATAATATTGATGTACGTTTTTGACCATAGTTTTTTGGATTCCTGCTTTCGCAGGAATGACAATTAATTCATTTTAACCTTGACTCAGTTTTTGTAATCTTTTAAGAGCCTCCAATCCCTTCCCATTTAAAAGTGATTCCATGGCTTTTTCGAATCCCTCCTTTGGGGTCGTTCCAT
>NZ_JANQIH010000236.1 GCF_028282265.1 Allomuricauda sp. | reverse complement strand
AGCCAATACATCTACCTTTCCAGTTTTCATTATGGGAGCCGCTACCGCCCTTCCCCTTCCGAACAAAATGTTCACCACCCCTTTGGGAAAACTACTTTGGAACGCCTCTAACAAGGGTGTAATCAATAAAACACCGTGCTTGGCGGGTTTAAAAATAGTAGTGTTCCCCATAATGATTGCGGGAATCAGCAAGGCAAAAGTCTCATTCAAGGGGTAATTGTAAGGTCCCAGACAAAGCACTACGCCAAGCGGACCTCTCCGGATATGGGCATAGACCCCATCATGCTTTGAAAACTTGGCCGAATTGCGATCTAATTGCTTATACTCCTCAATGGTATCGTAAATATACTCAACGGTACGATCAAATTCTTTGTAGGAATCGGGCATGTTTTTCCCAATTTCCCACATAAGCAGTTTTACCACTTCCTCCCGTTTTTCCTCCATCTTTTTTACAAAGGATTCCATGCATTCGATACGGTCTTTCACCTTCATAGTGGGCCAAACGCCCTGCCCCTTGTTATAAGCCGCCATGGCCGCATCCAAAGCTTCCATGGCTTCAGTTTCTCCCATATCTGGGATACTGCCCAACACCGTTGGACTGTATTCCTTGGTTGAGGAGATGGTCGATACAACTTCAGAAGTATTTCCGGTCCATTCCTTGAGTTCCCCATTGACGAGATAGGTTCTTTGATGGACTTCCTCGGTAATCTGATATTTTTCTGGTATCATAGCGTTCTTTTTGGTCGGAAGACTTATAAAGTCCTTTAAATTTATACGATTGGTTTCATGGCCGTCATGGAAGCCCTTAAACGAGCGCCCACTACTTCTACCTCATGCTCTCGAATTGCCTTATTCACCGAAATAAGCTTCATATTGTCCACTCCACTGTCACTTTCTGCACCAAACTGTTTTCCAATGACATCTGTATCAATGGTTTTCATGAAGTCAGATAAAAGTGGTTTGCAGGCATGGTCAAACAAGTAACAGCCATACTCCGCCGTATCTGAAATGACTCGGTTCATTTCAAAGAGTTTCTTTCGCGCAATGGTATTAGCAATTAAAGGAGTTTCATGAAGGGATTCGTAATAGGCTGACTCACCAATGATTCCCGATTCCGTCATCGTTTCAAAAGCCAATTCTACTCCAGATTTCACAAAAGCTACCATCAACACCCCATTGTCATAGAATTCTTGCTCTGAAATTTCAATGTCCCCTGCAGGAGTTTTTTCAAAGTCCGTTTCCCCGGTAGCGGCTCGCCAATCCAATAGGTTTTTGTCACCATTGGCCCAATCTTCCATCATAGTCTTTGAAAAATGACCACTCATAATGTCATCCATATGTTTCTGAAACAGTGGGCGCATAATGGTTTTGAGTTCTTCGGCCAGTTCGAAGGCTTTTATTTTTGCCGGATTGGATAATCGGTCCATCATATTGGTGATACCTCCATGCTTTAATCCCTCGGTAATGGTTTCCCAACCGTACTGCACCAATTTGGAAGCATATCCTGCATCAATTCCTTTTTCAATCATCTTGTTGAAAGACAAAATAGATCCTGTCTGCAAAAGACCGCAAAGAATGGTTTGCTCTCCCATTAAATCCGATTTAACCTCAGCCACAAAGGAAGACTCCAGAACCCCAGCTTTGTGACCACCAGTAGCTGCTGCATAGGCTTTCGCTTGTTCCAAACCTTTACCCTCTGGGTCATTTTCGGGGTGCACCGCAATCAACGTAGGTACTCCAAAACCACGTTTGTACTCCTCGCGTACCTCTGAACCTGGGCTTTTTGGAGCAACCATAATTACGGTCAGGTCTTCCCGAATCTGCATACCTTCCTCAACAATATTGAAGCCGTGGGAATAGGATAATGTAGCTCCCTTTTTCATCAAAGGCATCACCGCACTTATCACATTGGTATGCTGTTTGTCGGGCGTGAGATTGATAACCAAGTCCGCAGTTGGAATCAACTCTTCATAGGTTCCAGCGGTAAAATTATTTTCCGTAGCGTTCTCAAAGGACTGCCGTTTTTCTTTTATAGCCGCTTCCCTTAAAGCGTATGCAACATCAAGTCCAGAGTCACGCATATTCAGGCCCTGGTTCAGTCCTTGCGCTCCACACCCAATGATTACAATTTTTTTGCCTTTGAGTGCTGATACACCATCGGCAAATTCATGGATATCCATAAACCTACATTTCCCTAATTGCTGAAGTTGGTCACGTAGCGATAGCGTATTGAAATAGTTTGTCATTTTCAAAAAGTATTTGTTTCGAATTAGTTATCCAGTTGAAATTTTTCCAATAACTCGGTAATCGGCATTTCGGCCTTGGTCACAGCGATACGTCCGGAGCGAACGAACTGCATTATACCGAATGGTTCCAGTCTGTCGTGCATTTCATCAATTTCATGTCGTCTTCCAGTTTTCGCCAACACAAAAAACTCGCGATGTACCGTAACAATTTTGGAGTTGCTCTCCTTTATGGCGTTTTGGATTTGAGGCTCATCAAAAAGTAAGGATGATCTTATTTTGAAAAGCGCTGACTCTTGAAAAATAGTTTCGTCATCTGTATGATAAAAGGCTTTGATGACTTCGATTTGCTTTTCAATCTGCACCACGATTTTTCGGGTCCAATCCTCTGTCGTAAAAACAACTATGGTAAATTTTGAAACATGTTCAATTTCTGATTTTGATACATTTAAGCTTTCTATATTAATGTGTCGCTTTAAGAATATTCCTGATATTCTATTCAAAAGACCAACGCTATTCTCGGAATAAACCGATATGGTGTACCACTGTTTTTCCATAGTCATTACTTTTTTACTGCAATCAAAACCCCGGTTGACCAATCCATTTTGGTAATCGCAAAATCTTTCCGTTCCTCCATATATTTTAGAAAGGAATCCACATTTTCTTGATGCCCATCGGGCCAGTTCGGCTGCTGTCTTAAATCGTCAACAACATAAAATCCTCCTCTCTTCAAAAGGTCGAGGGTTTCCTTTAAATGGCTATATTTACCAGGCCACGCATCTGCAAATATCAAATCGAACTTTTCACCTTCGTAGGTCGGAATCCAATCCTCCCCTTCAGTACATAACAAGCTTAACCTTTTATCTCCTTGAAAAAAACCCTTGGCCAAGGCTATTAGTTCAGGATTGTTATCCACACTGGTTACTTTTGAGTTGGAATCCATTCCTTCAATCATCCATGCCAAAGACAGGCCCATACCCGTACCCAGTTCCAAAAAGTTGCCGTCGGGTTTTGAAGCACACAGAGATTTTAGCAGCGTTCCGATATAAACATCAGAAGGCATATCAAATCCAATTTCAGAAGTTTTCTGAATTAGTTTTGGATATATGGTTGGAATATCTTGGATATTGGCCTGGTCCATAGTATTACTTGAGTCTAATATCCGAAACGGAAGCTCCAGAAGGAATCATAGGGAAAACATTGTCTTCCTTTTCTACTTGGACTTCCAAAAAATAAGGGTCTTTTGAAGCCATCATTTCCTGCACTGCACTGGATAGTTCTGAGCGTTCTGTAACTCGCTTTGACTTTATATGATATCCTTCAGCAATTTTAACAAAATCTGGATTTGTCATTACTGTGGATGCATATCTACTCTCAAAAAACAGCTCTTGCCACTGCCGTACCATACCTAAGTGGTCGTTGTTAAGTACAACAATTTTAACGGCAAGTTGATGCTGGAATATAACACCCAACTCCTGTATCGTCATTTGATAGCCTCCATCGCCAATAATGGCAACCACTTCACGCTCTGGAGCGCCTTGTTTTGCCCCAATAGCGGCAGGAAGTGCAAAGCCCATCGTGCCTAATCCGCCCGAAGTGATGTTACTTTTGCTTTGCTTGAACTTTGCATAGCGACAAGCTATCATCTGGTGTTGTCCCACATCGGTTACGATTACTGCTTCATGCTCTGAAGCTTTGTTGATTTCCTCAATCACCTCACCCATTGTCAAACCTGGTTTGGTTGGGTGCAGGTCGTTTTGAATTACAGCGGCAAACTCTTCCTCATACTTTTTATCAAACTCTTTTTTCCACTCTTCGTGACTGTTTTCTTTAATTTTCGGGAGCAACAAAGCCAAGGTTTCCTTGCAATTACCCAAAATGGCAATATCTGGTTTGACATTTTTCCCAACTTCAGCAGGGTCAATTTCAAAATGAACAACTTTTGCTTGTTTGGCATAAGTATCCAGTTTTCCGGTTACCCTGTCGTCGAAGCGCATCCCAATAGCCAACAAAACATCGCATTCATTGGTCAGTACATTGGGGCCATAGTTTCCATGCATACCCACCATACCCACATTTAAGGGATGAGCTGTATCTATCGCGGATTCACCCATTATCGTCCATGCAGCGGGGATGCCCGCTTTCTCAATCAATTCTTGTAGTTCCTGCTCTGCTCCGCCAAGGATTATCCCTTGACCCCAAACGATATAAGGCCTTTTTGCATTGTTTATTAATTCAGCCGCCGATTCAATAGCGCTTACATCAGGTTCAGGAACTGGTTTGTAGCTCCTAACCCCTGTACACTTTTCATATGTAAAATCCAGTTCATCAAATTGGGCATTTTTAGTGATGTCAATTAAAACTGGTCCCGGTCTCCCAGATTTGGCAATATAAAAGGCCCTAGCAAGTATTTCTGGAATTTCGGATGCCTTGGTAATTTGATAGTTCCATTTGGTCACAGGAGTTGAGATACCGACAATATCCGTCTCTTGGAAAGCGTCTGAGCCTAGCAAATGACGAGGCACTTGACCTGTGATACAAATAATGGGGGTGGAATCTATTTGGGCATCCGCCAATCCGGTCACCAAATTCGTAGCCCCCGGACCTGACGTTGCCATGGCTACCCCTACTCTTCCGCTTACCCTAGCATAGCCTTGCGCTGCGTGGGTAGCACCCTGCTCATGCCGCGTCAAAACATGGGTCAATTTATCTTGAAACTTATAAAGCTCATCATAGACGGGCATAATGGCACCGCCTGGATAGCCATAAATCAAATCCACACCCTCTTCCAACAAACAATGGATTATCGCTTCGGCCCCAGTAATTCTGACCGCAGTCGGTTTTTTTGAATTCTTTTCTGTTGCTTTTAATGTTTCCATAAGCCTTATATTTTTTGATGTATCCACATCAGGAATCCGGATTTTTCCAGATTCAAATCATATCAGTCACACAGCCCAATGAAGCCGAAGAAACCGTTTTGGCGTATTTGTATAGACTTCCTTTCTTCACTTTTAAAGGGGGCTGCACCCATTTTTCTTGTCTACTTTTCAGTTCTTCATCAGAAACCTCAACCGAAATCGTGTTCTTTTCGGCATCTATGGTAATCATATCACCATCTTCCACTAGAGCAATAGCTCCACCCTCTTGAGCTTCAGGTGCAATATGCCCTACCACAAATCCATGCGTCCCTCCCGAAAACCTTCCATCTGTTATCAAGGCGACATCTTTTCCTAAGCCTGCCCCCATTATAGCGGCGGTTGGTTTCAGCATTTCTGGCATCCCGGGACCACCTTGGGGACCTTCATATCGAATAACAACAACGTCCCCTTTTTTTACCTGTCCATCTTTTATACCATCATTTGCCTCAAACTCTCCATTAAACACCTTAGCTGGACCAGAAAAGTAAAGCCCTTCCTTGCCTGTTATTTTCGCAACAGCGCCTTTTTTCGCCAGATTTCCATAAAGGATTCTCAGATGGCCCGTTTCTTTGATAGGCTTATCCAAAGCCATTACGACAATCTGACCTTCCGATAAATCTGGAATATCTTTCAGGTTTTCCGCAACTGTTTTTCCGGTCACCGTCAAACAGTCACCGTGCAACATTTTATTATTCAACATGAACTTCATTACAGCAGGTATACCACCCACATTATGAAGGTCTTCCATCAAAAATCTACCACTCGGTTTCAAATCGGCCAAAAAAGGTGTGGTATCACTTATTCTTTGGAAGTCATCCAGTCCAAAATCAATGTCTGCAGCTTTCGCTATAGCCAAAAAGTGAAGTACCGCATTGGTAGACCCTCCAAGAACTACTATCAAACGAACCGCATTTTCAAGCGATTTTTTGGAAATGATATCGTTAGGCTTAATGTCATTTTCCAAAAGGTGTCTTAAAGCTTTTCCAGCTGCTACCCCATCTTCATTTTTATGGTTTCCCACGGCAGGATTGGATGAACTATAGGGCAAGGACATCCCCAGCGCTTCAATTGCTGAAGCCATGGTATTAGCCGTATACATCCCACCACAAGCTCCGGCTCCTGGACACGCATTTTGGATAACACTTTTATATTCCTCTTCGTTAATGGTTCCTGCAACCTTTTCCCCCCAAGCCTCAAAGGCTGATACCACATCCAATTTTTTGTTGTTCAAACAGCCTGATGCTATGGTTCCGCCATACACCATTATAGAAGGGCGGTTCAATCGAATCATGGCCATAAGAGCCCCTGGCATGTTTTTATCGCAACCCACCACGGTTATCAAACCATCATAATTCATGGCTTGTACTACGGTTTCCATAGAATCTGCAATAATATCCCTAGATGGCAGCGAATAGCGCATTCCGTAGGTTCCCATTGAAATTCCATCGCTAACGCCAATCGTATTGAATATCAGCCCTACTAAATTCGCCTTAGCTGTACCTTTCTTAACAAAAGTGGAAAGCTCATTTAAGTGCATATTACAAGGATTGCCCTCGTAACCTGTGCTGCCTATTCCTATCAAGGGTTTCTTTAAATCTTCTTCCGATAGACCAATCGCATGCAGCATGGCTTGAGCAGCTGGTTGCGTAGGATCTTGGGTAACGTTTTTACTATACTTGTTCAATTCCATTAAAAACCTTCTTTCAAAAACAAAATTTCCCTGAAATTACTTTAGTTTTCAAAGATATACCTTTCGAATACCCATTTTTTTTAACATAAATAAAGGGTTCAGATTCAGCCCAACTCAAACGATTACAATATTCTGATATACAATTATTTAACACGAAATAAAATATCATATTCAATTAGTTCATGGACCTTGGAACAGCCCTTTTTAATAGGGCAATGAACTACATTTTAGTTACATTAGGCTCATGGAAAAAACAGTTAGTGAAGCTATCTCCTATCGAAGATCAGTACGGGTGTTCAGGGATGATATTGAAATCGAAAGCGATAAAGTAAAAGCGTGTCTTGAAAGATCCGTGTTGGCGCCTACCAGCAGTAATTTACAATTATGGGAGTTTCATCACGTAGTGGACCCCAATACCTTGAAACAATTGACCAAGGCATGTTTGGGGCAAAATGCTGCCAAAACTTCGAAACAAATGGTAGTTGTTATTGCTAGAAAGGATCTATGGAAAAAACGGGCAAAAGCTAACTTGGAATTTTTAAAAACGCTGTATGGAGAAAAGCCAAAAGAGGAATATTCACGAAGAGAAAAATTTGCAATGGCCTACTATGAAAGACTAATACCCTCGGTCTATTTTGATTTTCTTGGAATCTTGGGCTGGGTAAAATATATGATTTTTCAAGTAGTAGGTTTCTTTAGACCCACATACCGACAGGTGAGACGTTCAGACATGCGGATTGTGGCCCACAAGAGTGCTGGACTTGCCGCACAAAACTTCATGTTGGGCATGGCAGCAATAGGTTATGATACCTGCCCAATGGAGGGAAGCGATACTTTGGCTGTAAAACGAATATTGGGCTTGCCGCGTGGGGCTGAAATCAACATGGTGATAGGCTGCGGTGTGCG
>NZ_JANQIH010000231.1 GCF_028282265.1 Allomuricauda sp. | reverse complement strand
CCTAAAAGGGTTGCATGCGTATTAGACGATTTAGGCTTATAATTATAACACGAATTAGGCCAAAAAATTACGTTCTTGCGATATTTCGAATCATCCCACCAAAAATAAAATAGTGAAAGGGCAGTACGCTGTACCAATAGAGCCGGCCTTTCAAACCCCGTGGGCGAAAGGTAGCTACTTGGTGCAATACGTTGTGGTCGTCTATCTTAAATTCGAGCCACGCCTCACCGGGGACTCGCATTTCGGCAAAAAGAAGCAGGCGTTTTGCCTTTTTATCGGCAAAAAGCACCCGCCAGAAATCCAGCGCATCACCTGGAAAGATTTTATCGGGATGGGTACGCCCACGACGTAGACCGGGACCCCCATTGAGTTTGTCCAAAAAACCACGTATTTTCCACAGCCAGTTGCCATAATACCAGCCCGTTTCCCCACCGATTCTCCAAATATTGTCCAATGCCATAGTGGGTTCTTTTACTTTAACCTCCTTAATGTCCTTAAGCACCCCATATTTGGGCACTTGGATGTATTTTTCGAGGTCCTCTTTTACTTGACCACTGGCAATGCTGTCTTTCCAACTGCTTACTACCAAGTTCTGTTCAATTTTTTTAAAGGCCATATCAATGGCTTCCTCGTAGGTGTGGGTTTCAATACCCAAAAGCTCTTGCAATCGATTGTCCTTGGCCACCACTTCCATTTTCATGCTATCCACCAAATTAACAGCCAGTTTGTACGAGGTAGAGGTAACAAAGTAGAGCCAATAGGAAGACAGTTTTGGGGTCATCACGGGCACGGTGAGAATCCAGTTTTTAAAGCCCCGTACTTTGGCATACTTGTGCAGCATATCCTTGTAAGTCAGTACATCGGGTCCACCGATATCAAAGGATTGTCCATAGGTTGCCTCATTGCCCAGAACTTTGGTCAAAAAATTGATTACATCTCGAATGGCAATGGGCTGGCTTTTGGTAAGCACCCATTTAGGGGTAATCATAAACGGTAGCTTTTCGCAGAGGTCTCGAATGATTTCAAAAGAGGAACTACCTGACCCAACTATGATTCCTGCGCGGAGCACCGTAAGGTTGAAATTACCTTGGTACAGGATGTCCTCAACGTTTTTTCGGGAAGATAGATGTTTGGAGAGCTGTTCATCGTTCACGATTCCGCTGAGGTAAATAACCTGCTGAACGTTGGTTTCCTTTAAGTAGGCATTGAAGTGATTCGCTGCAATGGCCTCTTTCTCGTCAAAATCGGAAATGGAAGAGGTCATGGAATGGATAAGGTAGTAAGCCGCATCAATATCCTTAGGCATTTTTTCGGGCTGAACCTCTTCCAGAAAGTCAATTTCTATTACCTCGATTTTAGCTCGGGTTCGGGCATCAATAGAGAGACGTTTTTCATCCCGTACGGCACAGACTATTTCATGGCCCATATCGAGAAGGCGGGGCAGAAGTCGCATCCCGATGTAACCATTGGCGCCGGTGAGTAGGATTTTCATGCTTTGGATTCAAGATAAAAGACGTTAGACCGCTTCCCTGTTAGAGGGGTAATATGTAAGAAGATGGATTGATAAACCAAGGCAGTTACGTCATCTTGAACTTTTTGAAAGATGAGCTTTCCTTTTGAAGCAAAAGACCTACGATGAACCCTCTTGCATGCTTCAACGAGTCCATGCTTCGACAAGCCCAGCATGACATCTTGTTTCTTGCCTATTTGGTCTAGCTTCATTACAGGTCCTCTATGGAAGTGGGCGCATTATCGGCCTTATAATCCAACAACTTTTTAAAATACTTCTGAATGGCTTTGGTATCTGACTTTACTTTAATAAAATAATGGTCCCGATATATGGAGTACACCGCAAAATCCCCTTTATAAAGGGTCAATTTGTAATACGGAATAATCAAACCGTAAGTCTCCAGCAAAGACCTAAAACGGACAATGATTCCCTTAGGGCGCATTTCAATATTACAGGTGTTGAGGTTGTTATCGAGAATCAGAAGGTTCTGTATTTCCACGCTCGCGTCAGTGATGTGCAATTTTGGGGAACCTATACCTCCAAGCTTTAAGCGTTCTTTGAGGGTGAAGGGTTTTCCTAGTTCGTCATCTATTTTTTTGGTGATTTTTTTGTCGGTGTACGATACATTGAGAAGCATTTGTAAAATTAACGAAAATGCTGATAGTTAGGGATACACAAGCTGTGAATCTTATGCTAAAAGGTCAAAAAAATACGTAGTTTTGCTGCCTCAAAAAGCGTTTCATGAGTTTGCAGCACGTATTGGAGGAAAAGGTGAAGAAAGCGGTGGCCGATTTGTTTGAAATCGAGTTACCCTCGGTAGAGTTCCAGCCCACCCGAAAGGATTTTGAAGGGGATATTACCGTGGTTGTTTTCCCCATGTTGCGCTATGTGAAAGGCAATCCTGTTCAAATTGGTAATCAGATTGGGGAATTTCTTCGGGAAAATGTGGACGAAATTGCCAAATTCAATGTAGTAAAGGGCTTTTTGAATTTGGTGGTGGCGGACAACTACTACCTAAATTTTTTCAACGAAATACTTCCTATTGAAAATTTCGGCTATGCCGAACCGAACAGTAAAGATGCCATAATGGTGGAGTATTCTTCCCCAAATACCAATAAACCACTGCATTTAGGGCATATCCGTAACAATTTGTTGGGGTATTCGGTGGCGGAAATTCTAAAAGCTTCCGGACATAAAGTGTACAAAACCCAGATTATCAACGACCGGGGTATCCACATCTGTAAAAGTATGTTGGCCTGGCAGCGATTTGGGGACGGGGAGACTCCAGAAACCTCCGGATTAAAAAGTGATCATCTGGTCGGAAAGTATTACGTAGCCTTTGACCAAGCTTATAAAAAAGAGATTAAGGCATTGATTTCAGGCGGAATGGACAAAGCAAGAGCTGAAAAAGAAGCTCCAATCTTGTTGGAAGCCCAAGAAATGCTTCGAAAGTGGGAAGCTGGGGATGAAACTGTGGTTTCGCTATGGGAAAAGATGAACGGTTGGGTATACAAAGGCTTCGATACGACCTATACGAATTTAGGGGTTAATTTTGATAAGCTCTATTACGAAAGCGATACCTACTTATTGGGACGGGATGTGGTAAAAGATGGCCTTGACAAAGGTGTTTTTCATAAAAAAGAAGACGGTTACTCGGCGAGATCAACGATCAAGCGTACTCGG
>NZ_JANQIH010000224.1 GCF_028282265.1 Allomuricauda sp. | reverse complement strand
AGTGTTAGTTGGAATGTTTACTGTATAGTTCTGTTCTCCTCAAATGTTCTTTCATTTGGTAATAGGCCTCTTTGCCATCTCTCTCTTTTATGGCTTCATATATTCTTGTGTGAAAACGCACTACGGACTCTCGGATTTCTTGTCGATGGACAACATCCTTTTTTCCATAGATCAATGTTTTATGTTTAGGAATTAAATTATGGATGGGGTTCATTATGAGTGCTATCACCGGATTTTGCGCCGCGCCTGCCACCAAAGAATGGAAATCCCCATCTATAATGGTTTCTCCATCAACATCATCCAGAGAACACTCAATCAACAGGTTCAAATTCTCCTCTATCTTAAAAAGGTCTTCGTCGGTTCTATTGCGTGCGGCCAGATTGGCAATCTCTGGCTCAAATGCTTGCCTGGTCTTAATCGTGTTATAGACAAGGTTCGTATCTGCACTCATTTCAAAATACAAATGAATCGGATTTAAAGCCCCCTCAGAACTCAACTCGGCCACATAGGCACCACTTCCTTTTTTTATTTCTACAAGGCCACGTGCCTTTAGACTTTTTAGTGCCTCACGTACCGCAGTTCTACTCGCGGAAAACTGTGTGCAAAACTCATTTTCGGTGGGTAGTTTTTCGCCTATAGTATAGACCCTATCCCGAATTTGTTTTTCGATGTTTTCTGCAATTTGTATACTGAGTAAGTCCGATTGCACTTTCATAGGATCTCATTGGTTAAAAAAAATTTGTCATACAAATAAATATTTTTAATTATTAAATTCCAAATATTTTCTTAAAAAATTATTTAAAATAACAAATTTGTATGATATATTTGTCAAAACTAAAATTCCAAACAATTTGTAAGATTAATTTGTAATGAGAAATAACATCTTTTTAGTCGTCTTTTTCATTGTCTTTTTTTCATGTAAACAGAAGGGGACCTCCCTAAAAGAGGAAGTAAAGGAAGAGATGGGAATCAAAGAGCCATCAGGTGGGCAACTGGCCCTTTTTAATGGCACCAATTTGGATAATTGGTATTTTACCACTCGTGACACGACTTACTCAGGAAACATTACCGACATTTTCGCCTTGGAAAATGGTTTGATACATGTGTTGGGGAAACCGGATGATTTATCGACCCAAACTTTTGCCGGAATTACCACTAGGGAATCGTATAGTAATTATAGGCTGACCTTAGATTACAAATGGGGCGAAAAAAAGTTCAAGCCAAGACATGAATTTGTCCGCGACGCTGGTGTCTTGTTTCATGTACATGGGGATGATACTGTTTGGCCCAAAAGTGTGGAATGTCAAATACAGGAAGGGGATACTGGTGATATTTGGGCTATTGGGACCCAAGTGACCTCAACCGTAAATCCGGTTATTCGAAATTATAGCCCTGAGGGTGATTCCATTACCCGTGGAGGGGAAGGCATAAGATTTAGTCGTTTTCATCGAGGATACGATTGGGAAAGACCACATGGACAATGGAACCATTTGGAAATTGTGGTGAAAGGAAAAGATGCAAAATATTCACTTAATGGATACGTGGTCAACGAGGCATTGGACATGAAGTATTGGGATGAGGAAACCGGGCAGATGGAACCTCTAACAGAAGGTAAAATTTTACTACAGGCGGAAGGTGCCGAAATTTATTACCGCAACATATTTCTTGAATTATTAGAGTAGGGGATGAAGAAATACGCAATAGTTGTTCTAGTACTTTTATCAGTTGTTAGTTGTAAAAAAAACCAGGAATCAGAGGATGAGTTGGGCAAAAAACCCAACATTCTTTTTATCGCGGTGGATGATTTGAATGATTGGACTGGTTTTTTAGGAGGACATCCACAAGTGCAGACACCAAATATGGATAAACTCGCGGCAACAGGTATGGTTTTTGAGCGTGCTTACTGTGCTTCACCCGCCTGTAACCCATCTAGGTCTGCCATCATGACCGGTATCTTGCCCAACAGCAGCGGAGTCTATGGGAATAGTGATTATTTTAGGGATTCTCCGGTTCTGGCCAATGCACTTACCATTCCACAATGGTTTGGAAAACACGGTTATAAAACACTCGCTAGAGGAAAAATTTTTCATCATCCCAATGGAAAATGGTCAGATTCCATTTCTTGGAACACAAAGGCCTATGCCGATGGAAATTGGATGAACAAGCATCCTAATCAAACAAAAACAACCTTGGCCAATGGTATGCCCTATGTGAGTCGATTTGAACAGATTTTTGATTGGGGCGCATTAAATAGCATTGACGAGGAACAATCCATGGATGTGGCCACGGCCAACTGGGCCAGTGAGCAACTGCAAAAAGAGTACGAGTCACCTTTCTTTTTGGCATGCGGTATTTTTAGGCCCCATCTGCCTTGGAACGTTCCACAAAAATATTATGATCTATTTCCGTTGGAAACCATCCAAGTGCCTGAGCTATTGGAATCGGATTTAAATGATATTCCGGAAAGGGGTAAAGATTTTTCCGGAGGTATGGACCCGAATAAAGATTACCAGCGTATTAAACGACACCATCTTTTTAAGGAGGCTGTGCAAGCTTATTTAGCTTCCATTGCCTATGCCGATGCCTGTGTTGGCAGGATTTTGGAAAGCTTGGAAAATAGCCCATATTCCGATAATACGATAGTTGTTCTTTGGGGAGACCATGGTTGGAACCTGGGCGAAAAGCTACATTATAGAAAGTTTGTACTTTGGGAAGAGTCGGCACGCGTGCCCTTGATTATAAAGGCTCCGAGCTTAACTGAGTCGGGAAGTGTTAGCAGACGTACAGTTAATCTCTTGGATTTGTATCCCACACTTTCCGAACTGGCAGGAATTCCAATAAATCCAAAAAACGAGGGGAAGAGCTTAGTACCCTTGTTAAAGAATCCTATTGTGGATTGGAACTATCCATCACTGACAACATTGGGTCCAAATGACCATTCCGTTCGTGATGAAAACTTTAGATATATCAGGTACGCAGACGGTACCGAAGAATTATACGATCATGTCAATGACCCCATGGAATGGAAAAATATTGCTGATTATCCCGGTTTTCAACATGTAAAACAAACGTTGGCCGAATGGATTCCAAAAGAAAGTGCACCATCCGTTTCAGGTAATCTTGACCCAAGGGGTACCGATCTCGATAGGAAGGCCCCCAAAAAAGTAGTTAAATACGAATGAGTTTTAGGTCAATTCTATCTATTCTCGCCTTTTATCTCTGCTCTCAGGGCCATTCCCAAGCTCAACTTTCGTGGAAGCAAGAGAAATTTTCCATAAGCTTACTTAGGCATGATTCCATCATTTGGAAATACAACTACGACCCTGCGGTAAGACCACATTTTCATCCATTGACCGCCCCTGATGGCACGCTGCTTACGGATTATGCCCCGCCCGACCATCCGTGGCATTTTGGGCTTTTCTTCAACTGGCGCGACATTAACGGATTGACGTATTGGGACTATAAAAGCAAGAAGCTCTTGGAAAGCGAAGGCGTACAATTTGTGGATAAAATAAGGATTAAGACAAAGCCAGATGGAAGTGCCAACATAATTCTGAAACTAAACTATCATCCATTGTATCAACCCAAGAATGTTGTGCTAAGGGAAAAACGATTGTTCAGTATAAGTCCGCCAGACCAAAAAGGGCAATATGCCATTGAACAGACAAGTCGATTTAGGGCCAAGACCGACCTACTTTTGGATAGACCTCCTCGCCCTGGCGAGCCCCGAGGCAAAATTTGGGGTGGTTACGCAGGGTTAATGATTCGCATGCATCGTGATTTGCCCCGCCCGGAATTATTTGCAACTTCCGAAGTGAAAAAGGAAAAAGGGGAGCATTACCCATGGATGGCGATACGATATCCAGAACAAAAACAACCATTTGGGGTGTTGATTTTTGACCATCCCAAAAATTTCAACCACCCAACCGCATGGTATTTTACTTATAGGGAGGACCGTTGTTTTTTTAGCCCTGTCGTGCTTTATGATAGTCCAAAAAAGATGGCCAAGGGGGAACGAATTTTATTGCGGTATATAATTCATATTACCGATGCATCGTTGGATAAAGATGCCATTTCCACTCTGTTTGCTAAGTATACACAGAATTAATTTGGGGTCAATTCAAATTCTTGATAAGGGTTAAAAGTTCAGGGAGATTTGCTTTTTTGTCTTCGGGATATGTGTAATCCAATAACCACCATTTTTCAGTAAATGAAATTTGCTGGCCAGGTTGAATAAATTCAAGAGGACCTATAGGCTCTATTTCACATTTTTCGTTTTTATAGTACCAAATTGAGACTTGGTTGGAAAGCATGTCACCATATATTTTATCATCTGAGGCTTCAAATTTTTTTACAAACAATTGATCATCTCTTGAGATGTAGGCCAACCAGCCTTCATTGCTGTCCATAACAAACTTAGGATTTGAGGGAGGTCCCAAAAACTCTAAAATTCCATCCCGTAACCTTAGATTTTCTTCTTTTTTGGGGTTAAAATCCAAGGTTTTGGTACCGTATAAGTACATCGCATATCCCATGGGCAGACGGCTGTGGGGATTCATGGGGACCAAGCATATTCCGCCACCTTCGGCAAAGGTTCGACTCCAATGGGCAAACCGTTTTGGAGAGTTGCTGATATTTTTGATATGTTGAATACAGGTCAGTTTTGAGGTTTCTGGATCCAGTATGAAGTCTCGTACAAGTTGTATCCCCAAATCGTGGTCTTTTGGACTGGTCAGCCGTACAGTGTCATTGCGAATCTCTGCTTCCCAAGTATTAAAAAAGCTTTTTCTAAAGGTTGTCGTCTGTGCAGGTCCAATATCAAAACGGCCACCGCTTACTTCAAAAGTAGGGTCTCCTTCCTTCCAAAGTTTTCCATCCAAATCCCTATTTTCAAAAAGAATATTGTTGCCTTGTTGCCCATAGTACAACAATCGTCCACCCACATTAGGGTCAACCACTACTTTGGTGGTTTTATTTTGTAGTACAATACAGTTAGGGTATCCGAAAAATTCACTTTTTTGAATGGTGAGTTGACCAAAAGCAAGGTGCATAGAGAGCAAGGACATACATCCAAATAAAACTTTCATCCTATCCTTTTTTAAGGTTTCTTGAGGGTGAATTGGGGATACGAAGGCCCTTGACGGCATCATATTCTTCATTTACACAGCGCTCACCCCATCGGTCATAAATGAATTTGAGACTGTAAAGGTTTTGACCTTCCTCTCCTTTATCACCGTAGGTTGAAATCCAATCCTTTAAAAGTTTTCTATGCTTTTCCAATTCTGCGGCGTAGGCTGGTTTCAGAGCCAGATTATTGATTTCATGTGGGTCGTTCTCCAAATCGTATAGCTCTTCTGCTGGCTTGGTTGGCAGCCAATATTTTGCTTGTACGGAATCAAGTTTCCCAGCTTCATATGCCTTTTTGATATCTATGACTTCAGGCCTGTTGTCCCGATAACTGGGTTGGGTATAGGAACGTTGGGGCATATAATTACGGATATACTTGAACTTATTGGTTCTAATGGCCCGTATCCTATCGATTGAAAAATCACAACGGTCTCTCGTAGCTACGATATGGCCGCGTTTGAAATCGGGCGAAAACATATCCTTTCCCTCCATATATTTAGGAATTTCAATATTGGCCAGGGCCAAAGATGAAGTTCCGATATCTATGCCGCTGACCAAATCATTACGCGGGGTATCTTGATTAAATTTGTGGTCACCTCCAAAATAGGCAACGATAAGGGGAATATGGATTCCGCCATCATACAAAAACTGTTTATGTCGCATTCCTTTATAGCCGTGATCGCTAAAAAAGAAAATATAGGTGTTGTTCAGTAATCCTTTAGATTCAAGTTTTTCAAGGATTTCCTTGACCTCTAAATCGGTCATCTTTGCAGCATCATAATGTCTGGCCCAATCTTCCCGGACCGAAAGTAAATCAGGGTAATAGGGTGGTAAATCAATTGCACTTCTGTCTATGGGTTGAATGCGGTCCTCAATATTTCTATACGTCTGCTGTAACCCCCACTTGCCGCCGTTCAACTGTATTTGCCCAAAAAATGGTTGGTTAGCGGATAATGGCTCTAACCAATCACCTTCGCCAGAAAAAGTATACCAGAAATCGATATCGACATCATCATGGTACAGACGTTTTCTTTCATAAATAAAGTTGTAATCATCCTTTCCGTGATTGAAAGTATGGTATCCTGATTTTTTAAACAATTCGGGAATGGTCTGTACTCCTTCAGGAAGAAAAATGGCATCTTCGACCGTTCTTGAGGAATGATGGTTATGTACGCCGAATGTAGTGGGCATTGTTCCGGTTATTATTGCTGAACGGGCCGCGGAACAAACGGGGGCGGGCGTAAAAGCCTTATTAAAAAGCACACCTTTTTCTGCCAATGCATCCAATGTTGGTGTTGGATTTTCAGAAACACCGTAACAGCTAAGAAACGGATTTAAATCTTCAGCATAAATCCATAAAATATTGGGTGGGTCCGTATTGGTCTCATCCTGCTCTGGTTTGTGCTCATTGCATGATGCAAATAGCAAAATAGAAACGAAAAACCCAAGGAACCTTAAATTTTGCATACCTCTAAACTAGTTGTAAAGCTTTCCTTACAATTGCTTGACTGACCAATAATTTGGTTTAAAAGTACATTAGGCAATCTTATCAAGGATTAGAGCAAGGATTGTGAACCAAAGCGCAAAATCAAATATAGCGACCTCAATATATTTAAAGAATGGAAAAAATGGTATTGATTTTTATGTTGTGTATTTGCTGTTCTGTGCAATCTCAAGATGGTTCAAATGGATTTGAATGGGAGAATCCAATACGGAAGGGCATTAACGGTTATGGCATGAAAGACTTTTTTGTTTTTGAAGAAAGGGATAGTCTTTATTTGGTAGGTACGGAATATCCTGATCCATTTAAAGGATATCTCGGTCCAAACCTTTACGCTGCAAAAGAATTCAACATATGGGAAAAAGTTTCCAATTTGGTAGAAACTGATAGAATTCCAAAAGATGCATGGTATAAGGATGCTTGGACAGCTCTAGAACTATTTAAGCATAGCGGAACCTATTATTTATCTTTCAACAACCGCAATAATTCAGAAAATCCATATCAAAAATTGGGTTTTGGACTTGCCAAATCAGAATCACTTCACGGGCCTTACGAAGTAATCAATAAAAAAACTCCAGCGGTAAAAGCGAATCATGGAAGTATCGTTTTTGCCCCAGACGAAACCCCCTATTTAACCTATGATATGGATGGCCGGATATATTTGGCAGAAATAAATTTGGATACCGGTCTGCTCCAGTCAGGATCTGTTGAACTGCTTGGCCCTGAAACCTTAAAGGAAAAATATAGGTATCTAGACGCAGCCAACATTACCAAAGTAGGTGAAACCTACCATATGCTTTTCTCTCAGTTTTTTGGAGGCTACATTGTTCGAATTTATCATATGACGGCTAACCATCCCAAGGGTCCATGGCAATGGTCTGGGAACAATCCCTTATACACCTTTTTGGAAGCTGAGGCGGACTTGAAGGTTAAGATGGTATATCCTGAACGTCATGGTTTTGCACCGCCAACACAGGTAATTTTTAGTCATGATCTTTTCAAGGGTCAAAGTGGAAACTATTTTATGGTGTATCACAGTTCTGAAAAGTATTCCGAACCTTATTTGGTCATTGAGCCTATAAAGCTTGAAGACGATGGGACCCTTACCTTATTGGCATGCAAAGAATCATTTCAAAAGATCTTGGTTCATGAAGAATAGGTTATTGTTTTTGCTTTTTTTCTTTGTTGTTTCAGTTCGTGGACAACTGGTTACCTATCCGGCCGCTCCCAATATAACAGAAGACAATACATTCATTTATCCCTCTCCCTATTACAAGGTTGAGTTGATTCAAAATGATAAGAACGTACATGATTTTGTGTATTGTATGACACCAATGCATACGACCAATAATTCCAAATCCACATCTTGGGTAAATTTCTCGTTTGATGGCGAAGTAAAAGTTAGGGTAACCAATTTGGTAAAGCCAATTGATTATTTGGAGGTATTACCTAAAAGTGCCGGGATTGCCATACAAAAAGAAAATGATTCGGTTGCAGTATTCACAATCAGCAAGCCAGGGCACTATTCCATTGAGTTTGAAAAAGGGGTTTTTGTAGACCATCCGCTTCTTGTTTTTGCCAATCCATTGGAGGAGCATATACCGGATAAAGATGACCCCAATGTTATCTTTTTTGAACCCGGCTATCATGAAATAGGGGATTTAAATGAAGTCCCAACAGGAAAAACGGTATATATCGCTGGGGGCGCATACTTAATGGGTCAGTTTCAGGCCAATGATGTTTCGGGGGTAAAGATTCGCGGACGTGGTATTCTTTCTGGGGAGGCCTATGAAGCTCGAACCAAAAATCATATGGTTACCATGCGCAATGCAGATTCGATAGAAATGGAAGGGATTACCATGATTCATGCCCCACGTTATTTTGTTGCTCTCAGGGGAAGGGACCATTATCTGCGTAACCTTAAGATGATGGGATGGTGGTTTAGTACGGATGGTATTTCAGCGGGGGAAAACACGCTTATAGAAAACTGTTTCTTTAAGGTAAATGACGATGCGGTTAAACTTTACCAGGAAAACACCGAAGTGAGAAATTGTGTTATCTGGCAGTTGGAAAATGGAGCTCCTTTTATGATAAGTTGGAACGGGAGCAAAGACTTCGGAAACATCCATGTACACGACATAGATATAATTAGGGTGGAACATCATTGGGACAATGAAAACCTGGCTGTAATATGTGCAATACATGGCGGTAAGGCCAATATTAGTGACTTTACCATTGAAAATCTACGTATCAATAATTCAAAATGGCGGATATTTCATTTGGTCACACGTCCCAATCGTTGGGGCAAATGGGATCCCTATCAAGGTAGTTTATCCAACTTTACGTTCAGAAATATCGAATTCTTTGGTAAGCAGTCCATAAAAAGTCTGATTATGGGGCATGATAAATACCATCCCATAAAAAATATTCTTTTCGAGAACGTAGTTATTGACAACAAACGTCAAACCATTTTTAAGGACTTTTTGATTATCGACAAGACCAATACAAATAATATTTTAATAAGATAGATTAAGAGGTTCACTTCAACTTTTAACAGCAACTTTTCTATTTTCAACCGTACTATACGATAGTGCTAATTTGTCGATTTGATTACGCTTAGACTTTGAAAATACCATTTTTCCATTTTTACTTCCCTAAAATTCATTTTTCGCAACCTTAAGCAACTTTTATGGACGTATGAGCAAATGGGAAGAGGGGTTTTAACAATACTTTTAGATTTAATAAACCAAAAGATAAACTAGAGAATTATGAAACTAAGAAAGAATTGCTTTCGAAAGCCGACAAGCATAGCCTTATTCTTTGGGTTTTTGATTTGTTCGGCGTTCGGATTTTCTCAGTCAACTGTTACTGGTACAGTGACTGATTCCAATGGGAGTGTCATCCCCGGTGTAAATGTTGTTGAAAAGGGAACTACAAATGGGGTAAGCACAGATTTTGACGGTAACTACTCCATTACTGTGAATTCAGGAGCTACTCTTGAGTTTTCCTACATTGGTTTTGTTAAACAAGAAATAGCAGTATCAGGGCAATCCACCATCAATGTCTCCTTAGTTGAAGACGTCACTGGCTTGGATGAAGTTGTTGTTATTGGTTATGGGAGCGTTCAAAGGAAAGAACTGACCAGTGCCATAACATCAATTGGTGACGAAGACTTTAACCCTGGATTGAATGTAAACCCAGAGCAGCTTATTTTGGGTAAGACACCCGGTGTTAATATCAATAATGGTACTGGGGCACCTGGCCAAGGTTCAAGGGTTCAGATTAGGGGACTAACATCGATTGCCGCAAATACACAGCCTCTATATATTGTAGATGGTATTCCCATTGGGTTAGGGGGCGCCAATGTGGATCGTACTGAAAACAATTCCGTAGTAAATACCAACCCTTTGGACTTTATTAACCCCAATGATATTGAAAGCATAAGTATTTTAAAAGGTCCATCCGCTATTGCTATTTATGGTTCGAGAGCATCTAATGGTGTAATATTGATTACCACAAAGACAGGTAACTATAACCAAGAAACCACGGTTTCTTTAGGGGTGATAACCAGTATTGGCAATGCCTTTGGACTTCGCAAGCCACTGGGACGTGAGGAGTTTTTGGCTCAAGCAGAGCGCTTTAATGTAGCAGTCACAGATTTTGGCGCTGATACGGACTGGGGAGAGGAATTGATACGTTCATCATTATCCAGCCAGTATAATATGAGTGTTAATGGAGGAAGCGAAAATTCAAATTATTTTGCATCAGTGAGCTGGTTAGATGAAGAGGGAGTTGTACTTCAAAGTGGTCAGAAAAGGCTGACTGGCCGTGTCAATTTTAGTACTAAGGCCATTGATGATAGATTAAAACTCGATTTTAATGTAAACTATTATACCAGTTCCTTGGATATTTCTACCGGTGAAGCCAATGGTGGTGGAGGTAATACACCGCCAGCCTTTGGACAGGCGATTATTTTTAATCCAACCGCACCTGTGAGAAACGATGATGGTAGTTTCTTTGAAATTAGTTTACCCAATGGCTTCTTCTTCAACCCAGTTGCCATGCTGTTTCAAAATCAGGACAAACTTAGAAGAAACAACTTTCTGGCCTCGGTTAAAGCTGATTTTGACATTATACCAAATGAGTTATCCATTGGAACCAACCTAAGTTATGTGCATGATAATAATGTACGTGACATTCTTTATCCCATAAATTCACAATTGGGCTTACAGCGTAGCCCAAACCCTGGTGGATTTGCTTCAAGGCGAACAGCCAAGAACGATAATTATTTGATAGAGGCATTACTGAACTACAATAAAAGTTTTGGTCAAAGCAACTTTAAATTTACAGGGGGTTATAGCTTTCAGGACATACAAGGACAATCACTGCGAGCAACGCAGACGGGATTGTTGACTGAAAGTATTGGAACAAACATTATAGGCTTGGGTGACCCTTTAACCCTTGCTATTGATGCAAGAGAAGCAGCATCCAATATTCTGCGCTCGTACTTCGGAAGATTTTCGTATAACTATGATGAAAAATATTTCTTGACCGCAGTAGCTAGGGCCGATGGTTCGTCCCGATTCCCTGATGGTAATGAGTGGGGTTTTTTCCCTTCGTTTGCCTTTAGCTGGAGGGTAAGTCAAGAGGACTTTATGGACAATTCTGTTTTCAACGATCTTAAATTTAGGGCAGAATGGGGTCAGGTCGGTAATAATGCTGTTCCAGGGCAAGGACAGGATATTCTGTCCATCAATTCTGATGGTAGTGTGACTTTCTCAAATATTGGCAATCCAGACTTGACTTGGGAAACTACAGAAACTTTAAATCTAGGTTTGGATTTTAGTTTATTTGATTCAAGACTTTCGGGTTCCATTGATTGGTATAACAAAGAGACAACGGATTTGTTCTTGACCCAATTGGTCCCGGGAATCACAGTTGATGATACACAGTTTGCCAATGTTGGTAGTATGGAAAATAGGGGTATAGAATTGGTGCTGAATGGTGGTATTGTACGTACCGAGAACTTTAGTTTTGATTTGGGCTTTAATATGGCCTTTAACAAAAATGAGATTACCTCCTTGGATGACGTCGATTCCATAGAATATGGTTCTTTGTTTGGCCCTGGTTTTGTTGGGGACAATGCCTTTAGAATGGAAGTGGGTATACCTTTACACAGTTTTTACGGTCCAGAATATGCAGGTTTGGCCGAGGATGGGAGCGAGCAGTACTTTACCGAGGATGGCGAAATTACCACAAACTTGGCTGAAGCAGAGCAAAAAGTATTGGGTAGTGCCATCCCCGAAATTACATATGCCTTTACGCCTACTATCAAGTATAAAAACATCGATTTTTCGGCTATTATTAGAGGCGCCAGAAACTTTCAGGTTGCCGACAACAGCGTGGCCACCTATGCCGTGCCACAGCGTTTAACTGCCGGTAACAACATTTTGGATTTCAACTTGAATGAACCCAACGTAAGTGGTGCTACGGTGCCTGAGTTCTCCAGCAGATATGTTTTTGATGCCGATTTCTTGAAAATAGATAACCTGACCTTGGGATATACCTTTAATACTGATAATATTGACTGGATTAAAAATGCCAGAATATTCTTTACGGGTATTAACTTGGCAGTATTCACGGATTATGAAGGTTCTGACCCAGAAGTACTTACTGATGCTCGAAACGATGATAACGTGGCAGATGTTTATGGTGTGGATTTCATAGGTTATCCGAGGGCCAGAACATACACTATAGGATTTAATATTACTCTATAATAAAATTTTGCAATATGAAAAACAAGCTATTTATCATTACAGTTGTATTGGCCTTAGTGCCATTTATGGGCTGCGACCCCTTGGAGGAAGAGCTCAATGACACCTTAACGCCTTCAGCGTTTTTTAATACTGAAGCTGAGTTTGATGCCGGTATGGTGACCGTGTACAATCAGATGTTGGAATTTATGGACTGGCACAATTGGATTGTTACCAATCACTCGGATGAATTTACCATATTCACCCACCCGAGCGGATTCAACAATGACCGTCATAGAAGAACGGATACACATGAATTACGGTCTACAGATCGCTCTACCCAATTTCCCTTACCACGTTTCTGGAGTGTAATTTTTGAAGGGATTGCGAATATCAATTCAATGATCACAGCCTTTGAAGGTGCTCCCGATGATTCTACCTTTAAGGCGAACTATCTTGCACAAGCACGTACCGTACGGGCATATTTTTATCTGAAAGGAATGGAACTGTATGGTGATATGCCTATTGTTACAACAGCAGCACCTGTTCCGGGAGAGCCTCTACCAAGTAGAAACCCTATGAGTGAGGTATTTCAGTTCATAGAAACTGAACTTTTGGAATCGATTCCTGATTTACCTTCCGGTAGACCAGATAATTTGATTGAGATTTCTCAAGAGTCAGCTCGTGCAATTTTGTCCAAACTCTATCTAAATGCAGAAGTTTTTACAGGTACAGCCAGATGGGAAGATTGTTTGGAGCAGTGTGAGGCCATTTTAAATGCCCCAGGTTATGGAATGGCTCCCAATTACTTTGATATGTTCAAAGTGGATAACGCTAACCTTACTCCAGAAGAGTTTATTGTATTCTCCCAGCCAATTCCTGGGGTAAGTAATCGCGGTATTATTCACAATAGAACTCATGTGCCTGAATTCTTTTTAGACAGATTTGGGGTGATTCCACACCCTGCATGGAACGGTCCTGCCGTAACACCAAAGTTCTATGAAAACTATGACCCAGACGATTTAAGAAAAACGGAAGGTTTTTTGGAAGGACCGCTAATTTCTGTACAGACGGGTGAAGTGTTGACTGATGGTAATGGGGTTGAAATTGATCATACTGTTGAGTTTTATTTACGCCCAGATTTAATTCCTGAGGACAGAAGGGATGAAATCACCAATCTCTATAACGGTGTAAGGAGCATTAAGTGGGAGGTAGATGTAAACGCTGTGAACAATTTAGCGGCCAATGGCTTTGCACACATTCGCTATTCAGATATCATGCTACAAAAAGCGGAAATATTGATACGGCTAAATGGTCCGAACGGGACATCGGACGATTTGGTAAATCAAATTCGGGCACGTGCTTTTGAACCGGATAAACCGTTGGCAGGTGTTACTCTAGAACAAATATACTGGGAAAGAGGTTTTGAACTCTGGGGAGAGACCCATCGAAGAAACGATCAAATGCGATTTAACACGCTTCATCTGGAAGATAGTTTTCATCCTGAGAGGCCGACTTTTACGAATATTTTACCAATACCCGAGGATCAAATCCTTGCAAATCCAAATTTTGCTCAAAATCCGGGGTATTAGAACAAAGAATTGTTTGAGTTAGTTTTTTTCTTTGAAGTTAGATAGGGGTAGTGATTGAGCTGCCCCTTCTTTATCCAGTTAAATTCATAAAGTATAACGTACATTTTATTTAACTGTGTGAAGACCATTTTGTACAAATGAGCAGTTCAATTGAACAAAACTATCAACCTAAAAATAGACCATGATTTAGATTTGAAAACTGTGATTTTACATGTTTTATATTATGATTGACTTGAAGAAAAGTAAAATTTTCCTTTTAGTACTGATTGTTTTCTGTGCTTGTAAAGAAAAAAAGCAAGCAACCGAAGAAAAAGAGTCCAATAATCATGAAAATCCCAATATCGTCTTTATTTATGTTGACGACCTGGGCTACGGAGATTTGGGATGTTATGGACAAAAAACCATTAAGACACCCAACATCGATAAACTGGCCTCCGAAGGCATTCTATTTACGCAGCACTATGCAGGTTCCACAGTCTGCGCTCCCTCAAGAGCTGCTTTATTGACTGGAAAACACACAGGACATACCTCTGTTCGCGGTAATAGCCCTGAAGGGCAATTATTGGAAGACGAGGAGGTGACCATTTCAGAGATATTAAAATCCAAAGGTTACCATACTGGAACTATAGGAAAATGGGGAATTGGAAATGACCCCTTACCAAATGACCCCAAACGAAATGGATTTGACCATGCCTATGGATATATCAATATGTGGCATGCACATAACTTTTATCCTGAGTTTCTCTACAGAAATGGGGTGAAGGAAAGCTTACCGGGTAACGAAACTGATATAAGTTACGATTATGACCCAAATATGAAAGAAGGTACGGGGGTCGCCAAGACAAAGGAAACTTATGTGTTGGATAAGTTTCAGGAAGATGCCCTAAACTTTATCGAAGAAAATAAGGAGAACCCCTTCTTTCTCTACTACTGCATCAATATGCCGCATGCCAATAATGAAGCAGGTTATTTTACAGGGGATGGAATGGAAGTACCATCCTATGGACAATATGCCGATGAAGAATGGCCAAATCCTGAAAAAGGCTTCGCCCAGATGATGACCTTGATAGACAACACTGTGGGTGAAGTTGAAGAAAAACTCAACGAATTGGGTATTGCTGAGAATACCATGATTGTTTTTGTAAGTGATAATGGTCCACATAACGAAGGTGGTCACGATGCTGATTTTTTTGACAGCAACGGAAAGTTCAGGGGATATAAACGTGATCTCTATGAAGGTGGAATCCGTGTTCCTCTGATTGTTAAATGGCCCGGTAAAGTTGAACCAAACTCGGTTGCGAGTAATCCTGTGGCCACTTGGGATTTTCTACCCACATTCGCTGACATCGTGGCTTTTGATAAACCTGATGACATTGATGGTGTTTCATTTTTACCTACACTTTTGGGTGAAACGGAAAGCCAAGAAAAGCATGAATATCTGTATTGGGAGTTTTATGAGTTAGGTGGCCGACAGGCGATACGGGTAGGAGACTGGAAATATGTAAAACTTAACGTTAGGGATAAATCGACTCCCGTTGTCAAAGAGTTGTACAATTTGTCCGAAGATCCTATGGAGTCTCATAACATCATTACAAAGAATGAAGAGAAGGCGGCAGAGCTTGAAGCACTTATAGGGCAAGCCCATACCGAACATGAGCTTTTGTCCCTATTCTCAAATGATACCAATGCAGAAACCAGATTTTAAAATTCCAACAAATGAAGAATAATGTAAAAATATGCCTCACACTGCTCTTGAGTCTGATTCTTCTACAAGCTTGTCAGGAAAAGCAAAAAGAAGACAAAATTGTTGAAGATGCCGAAATAGCAGAAGTGAAGGAAACCATAGTGGCTAAAACACCTCCTATGGGATGGAATAGTTTTGATTCCTATGATTGCCGGATAAATGAAGAAGAATTTAAGGCCATAGTTGATTATATGGCGGAGCATCTTTTAGAATATGGCTGGGAATATGCAGTTATCGACTATATCTGGTGGCACCCAGAACCCGGTAATTGGGATACACCAAGACGTTTTGGGCATCCCAATATAAGGTATAATGAAGATGGCTCCCCATTGTATCCCGAGTATACCACGATGGATGAGTATGGTCGTTTGCTTCCGGCGGTGGAGCGTTTTCCGTCGGCTGCCGATGGAAAAGGGTTTAAGCCCATTGCAGATTACGTCCACTCTAAGGGCATGAAATTCGGAATACACATTATGCGAGGTGTTCATAGGGTTGCTGCACATAATGAAACACCTATTTTAGGAACAGATGTGACAGCCAAAAACATAGCGGAACCCTTTGATACATGTGGCTGGTGCAACCATATGTTCGGGGTTGATGCAACCAAAGAGGGGGCGCAAGAGTACTACAACTCTATTTTTAATTTGTACGCGTCTTGGGGGGTTGATTTTATCAAAGCAGATGATACCATGTTTCCTCCTTACCATGATGAAGAAATTGAAATGATGCACAAGGCCATAGAGCAATGTGGAAGACCCATGGTTTTGAGTCTATCGTGTGGGGAAGCTCCGGTTTCAAGAGCAGAGCACTTGGTGAAGAATGCCAATATGTGGCGTATATCTGCAGATTTTTGGGACGAATGGGAACATCTAAAGCATAGCTTTGATTTGTTGAATGCATGGTCTCCTTTTATTCAAGAGAACCATTGGCCCGATGCCGATATGCTTCCCATTGGTAAAATTTCATTGAACAATCGGCCACATGGTCCGGAAAGAATGTCAATGTTCACGGAAGCCGAGCATTATACACTTCTTAGTCTGTTCAGTATGGCCAAATCCCCTTTGATGATGGGGGGAGACTTGCTTTCATCTCCAGAAAGTTCCTTGAAGTTCTTAAGGAACGATGAAATCCTTTATGTAAATCAACATAGTGTGGACAATCGTCAGGTAGTACGGCGGAATGGACATGTAATTTGGATTGCCACAGATCCTGCAAATGGTGACCGATTCATTGGGTTGTTCAATATCATGGATGAAAAGTCCACAGTTTCATTCACTTTTGAAGATGAATCCATTAGGGGTAAGTATGAGGTTCGTGACCTTTGGGACAAGAAGGATTTGGGAGTCCATGAAACCGAATTCTCAGCTAATTTAAGACCACACGAAGGACGGGTTTATCGTTTAAAAAAAGCTGATTAACTTTAAGCAACTTCTTAATCAAGCTCTTATTGAAAAAATACATTGTACATATATTGTTGGTGTTTGCCAGTATTGCCGGCAATGCCCAGGAGTATAAATACAAAGTCAAGCAGTTTAATATTGGTGAAGGTCTGGCACATACAGATGCAACATCCTTTGCCCAAGATTCCAATGGTTTTATTTGGATAGGTACATTTGGGGGACTCAACAAATTCGACGGCTATAATTTTGAACTTTTTAGAAATAGCCAAAGTAACCTTTCAAGTGCTTTTACGAATCGTATAATGGGACTGGCCCACTCAGATGGTCTTCTTTTCATGGCAACACAAGGCGGACTGGTATGCTTTAGGTCAGACACTGAAACTTTTGTCACTATTGATTATTCCACTTTATTTAATGACGAGGTAAAGAATTCCAGGGTCAACTTCGTGTTTGCCAAGAATCAAAAGCTTTTTGCTATAACTGCCAACGGATTGTATGTTTTTGAGTACAGGATGGAAAAAGGTCGTCTGGTGCTGAACGAGCTGGAGGTTTTGGGGGATGAGATGGTCAGTCCAGTATTCTCATGTTTTCTTCGTGAGAATACGCTTTGGGTAACTACGACCCATGATATCTATAAAATGGCCCTAAATGAGGAGCCATCCCATTATCTTTCAAAAGTTAGTGTAACCAATCAATTGGGGGAAACGCTAAGTGCCACCAATTGTGTTTTTGTGGATAAGGACAACAAACTTTGGGTAGGAGGTATAAATCAACTGCACTTAATCGATTTATATGAGTTGGACAATGGTGAGGTAACGGCACATACTTTTCAAAACTTTGAAAGTGTCGCAAAAAAAGGGTTTGGAATTTCAAAAATGACTGATTTTCAAGTCAATAGTATCTACATGACCAAGGATAATAGTATATGGGTGGGCACAGACTATGGAATGGTGCAATTGAAGTACCAAGGAGAAACCTTGGATTACACATTTTATTATTCTGGAAGTGGGTTGAACCGTACCCAAATCTCTTCGAAACGAATCAATGGTCTATTTGAGGATAAAGAAAAGAATTTGTGGATTACCACTTTTGGTGGAGGCATCAATTATATAGACCTCAATCAAAAACAGTTCTTTCCTTTAAGTATGGAAGATGGTAAAAATGGGGGGTTGACCTCTAATTTTATAAGGGCCTTGGAAGAGGATGAAAATGGGAACTTATGGATTGGCACGGAGCGTAACGGTGTCTTCCATTACGATTTTAAAACGGGCACTTACACGGCTTATGTTCACAAGGATAATGATAACAATACCATACTAAATGACGCGATACGGTCGCTTAAAATAGACAGTAAAAACAAATTATGGATAGGGTCTCTACAAGGTATAAGTATCTTGAGTCTGGCCTCGGGACAAATGTGGCATTTGCGGCATGACCCAAATGATGAAAACAGCCTTTCAGGAAACAATATCTTCGCAATAGAGGAAGATAGGTTCGGTAATATTTGGGCAGGTTCTTGGGAAAATGGAGTTAGTAAAATTGATTTTGATGGTAAGAATTTTACGGTAAATCGTTTCTATCCCGGGCAATCAAAAAACACTCCATTTAGTCTTACCAGTCCCAAGATATCCTACATTTATACAGACACTAAACGACCCGAGGTTTTTGTGGCTGGCACCAGGGGAATCAACCATATTTATTTAGATAAAAATGGCGATGTCAAAGAAGTAAAGCATTATTTAGGGGTTGATGGCTATAAAAAATCACTGACTTCTAATTTCATCTGGCCCATGTTTAGGGAAAATGATTCCATAATTTGGGCAGGGACCATTGGCGGTGGACTTAATAAGGTGACACTGAGCAATAAATCACCGTATGGCTATTGGGCAGAGAAGGTAGCAGCACTGGATGATGTACAATTTTCAGATATTGAGTCTATCGAAATGGATAAAGAAGGTATCCTCTGGATAGGGGGGAATGGCCTCTCAAGATGGGATAAGTCCACTGGTAGTTTTGCCAATTTTAGATATGAGGATGGTCTGCGCAGTAATAATTTTAAGATAGGAGCTTCGCATACAGGAAAAAGTGGAAGAATGTACTTCGCCGGTACTGAGGGCATCAATTATTTTATACCAGAGAACATACATTTGGATACTTTGGATAGAGCTACGGTCTTAACAGGATTTTCAGTAAATGGAAAGAAAGTCTCCATAGGTGCATCCATCAATGACCATGTGATTTTAAACTCGGAAATCAATAGTCAGGAGCATCTAAAGTTAGTATATGGACAGAATGATTTTACAATTAACTTTTCTTCGTTAAGTTATTCCAACCCACAAACCAATATCTATAGATATAAATTGGAAGGCTATGATTTGGATTGGTCAGAAACGACAGGAGCACTTCCCTCCGCGACTTATTCAAACCTAGATTATGGGGACTATCTATTTAAGGTAGCTGCCTATTCCGGAAATGGCTCATGGTCCACTATTGAAAAGGAATTAAAGATTACCCTAATGCCGCCATGGTGGTGGAGCAATATGGCAAAAATAGTTTACCTGTTGTTTGCCGTTACCCTATTGTATTTTGCATATCGTTGGTTCATGCTAAAAAAGGCATATGAAATATCGGTCATCGAAAAAAACCAGAAAGAAGAAATCAACAAGTTGCGGCTGCAGTTTTTTACCAATATGTCGCATGAATTTAGAACACCACTTACGTTGATTATAAATCCATTACAGGAATTGTTAAAGAAAGAGCTGGGCGAGCGCAAAAGGCTGAGGTACTACAACCATATGCTCAATAACTCTAAGCGTATGCTTCGATTGGTCAACGAATTAATGGATTTCCAAAAAATAGAGACCAAGGCCTATGAGCTAAATCCCACCAAACAGGACATCGACGAGGTAATTCATGACGTCTATGAGGGCTTTTTGGAGTTTGCACTTTTTAAGGACATTGAGTTTGGTTATGAGCCAAAGGTCCATACCCAAGCTTTTTGGTTTGATAGGACAGTGGTGGAGAAAATCCTATTTAATATTTTAGGCAATGCCTTTAAGTATACCGATAAAGGAGGTAAGATTACGTTGCAATTGACCAATAAGTTTTCAGAGGAAGATGCCATACAGAACAATTCATTTAGGATTTGGAACCAACAGGAGGACATGGAATACCTATGGGTAAAGGTCACTGATACGGGGAAGGGAATATCACAAAGGGATATCCAATTTATTTTTGACCGTTTTTTCTATAATAAACTAAATAAGAACAAGGAAACGGAAGGATCTGGAGTGGGACTGTCCTTGGTCAAAAGTTTGGTCACGCTTCAAAGGGGAAGTATTGTAGTAAGCAGCAAAGAAGACGTAGGGACCTCATTTTCGTTTTCTATACCCTATAATCCCCAATTTGAGCAAGAAAAGGTCACAAATAACGGCGTTGGACTTTCCAAATCTTCGTTGAGCCCTGTTTATGACCAACCCAATTTGAAATTAAGTTTGGGTGAAAACTACGGTAAACCTTCTATTTTGATTGTTGAGGATAACAGAGAGCTACGTCATTTTTTAAAGGAGAATTTTGAAGATGAATTCTACGTTATGGAATCCGAAAATGGCAAAGAAGCTCTCAATATGATGGAATCTTTTAAACCAGATTTGATAATCAGTGATATTCTAATGCCCGAAATGGACGGTATAGAGCTTTGTAAAAAGGTAAAGGAAAATCCGAGCCTTAGTAACATTCCATTAGTGTTATTGACTTCCTATCAAAGTTTGGAGAAGCAGTTGGAAGGTGCTAAGGCCAAGGCAGATTTGTATTTAGCAAAGCCCTTCAGCGTGGATGTGCTAAAGGTCAGTATTCATAATATTATCGATAACCGTAAAAAACTAAAGACTAGTATCGTAGAAGATGTTTTCCAAGAAGCACATTCATTGGCCGATGGAACCAAGGAGAACGATTTTATGAAGAAGGTAACAGAGATTATTATGGATAATTTGGACAATGGGAGTTTTGATGTAAATATGTTGGCCAAAAAACTTAATATGAGTCGTACTAAAACGTACAATGAAATTAAGGCCGTGTCAAAAAAAACCGTTGGTGAACTTATTAGGGATATCCGATTGAAAAAGGCCGCTTTAATACTTGCAAGTGAAGATATTTCAGTTTCACAAGCTATGTATCGTGTGGGTATTCAAAGTCATTCATACTTCACAAAAATTTTTAAAACAGAATATGGAAAGACTCCAAGGCAGTTTATCAAAGATTTGAATAAAACCCCAATGGATTAACAGATCTAAACCGTATTTTTATTTCATGTTTCTTTGAGCCACTGAAAGGGCAATCTCGGAAAATGACTGTTTGAAGATATATTTGAGCACCAAATGATTTCGCCAAATTCTAGTAGACCATTCTTGGTCGTTTTTAGTGGTTTCGATTATGTATGTTTTATGAAACCTTTGATTTCACTTTTCTTTTGGAGGGTTTTCCAATGTAGTACAATCAATATGTGACCCCCTGCCTTGATCAATGCAAAATTAGCTGGTTTTCATAATCTGGTACGCAGTTTAAGTCTAAATTGATTTATTAATTATCGAAAGTCAGCGGGAATTCAAAGAAATTGAAGAGTTTCATTCAAATAATGTAAACAAAAAAGCCCCCGGTTTTTCGGAGGCCTTGATTTTATTGGCGGTCTGGACGGGAACAACAATCATTTATTTCTAAACTTGTTGAAATACACCAGCACGGTCAAATTGTAATTATTTCAGCATAGTTGTTCATCTAAGTACTTCTGGATGTCTACAGACATTGTACCGATTTTAGTACTTGATTGAATCAGGAAAGGTTTAGTGAGATAAATAGTATGAACAATACGAGGCCAAACAAAAAAGGTATGATATGAAGCAATCCTAAAGTCAAACTAGGGTTTTTATAGATACTAAGATTCCCACTAGAATTTGATAGTAAGCTACATAATGACCCCAAATAAAGAATTCCAAATAAAATTGAAGTTCCGAGAAAAATCCAACAGGTTACAATAATCCATTCATGCTGCATGGTGGATTTGAATATATCCTTGATGAAAGTACCACTAAGTACCAAAGCACCCGTGGAGAGGGTAGTTATTTGTTTGCTCCACTCTAAGGCTGCTTCCACTGATTTAACCCCATTATCACTCATACAACTAGCAAAAGGGAAAGATTTCACACCATTTTGACTGAATCTCTCTAACAAATGAGTGAAGCGATATATAATGCAATGATTCTCCGTAATCGGACTTTTCCACTTCTATATTATAAAATATGTTTCGTAGAGAAATCTCTATTGTCGAAATAGCTCGTCCAATATCGTAATCTTCATTCACATTTACCTGTTCTCTAAGCTCCCACTCCTTCTTACGAATGGTCAGTGATTCCGTTATGATTGATTCACAAAATATTCGGATAGAACTGGGAATTACAGCTTCCCTGGCCACTTGGACTTCATAGAATATTTCATCCAATTTTCTATTTATCTCTAGAACAAAATTTGGTGTAAGCACTTCAGACATTAAAGGAATAATTTAACAGGTAAATTAATAAAATCTAGATAATTATAAATTAAAAATCTTTCAAAAATTAACGAAGAATCTTAACAATTTACTATAGTTTAACAGGGTTTACTGGGCAGATTTACAATTATTTCTCGAATCGGTTGATATCTTAAATGACAGTCTTTAGTGGGTTCATGTAGCACACGGTTAAGTTGTTGATAATTCTTTATTAAATCCAAGACTAGTTTTGGAAATTGGAAGAGCAAATGGTTGTTTACCAAACTAAAATTGAATTGACTTATTTTTCTTTCTGGAAAGTTTAATAAATTATAAAGGAAAAACTATTCCAATGTCACGGACCAAACGCACCAAACCAAGTCTTCTGATTATGAAGGGGGGAGGTATCAAGGGAATCGCATATGTCGGAGCTTTGGAAGTTCTACAAGATTATTATGAATTTGATTGGTACGCAGGCACATCCGCTGGGGCCATCTCAGCAGTGTTACTTGGTTCCGGAATGCAAATTAGCCAAATAAAATCGATATTATTAAACAAGAACTTCGATGATTTTAAGGATGCAGGATTCTTCAAAAAACTATATAATCTAGTCACTAAAAGAGGTTTGTACGAAGCATACTCCTTTACTTCTTGGTTGGAAAAGGAACTGTCATTACAGCTTGATACCGCTAATCAGGTTACTTTAGGAATGTTACCGCACCGGGTCACATTGTACGCCAGTACCAAATCCAGTGCTGGTTTAATTCTTGATTCCAGCAATGATATACACAAAGATGTTCCAGCTGCTTTTGCAGCCAGATGTAGCATGTCGATCCCGCTTATTTTTACCCCTCAATATCGGGATGGAATAATGGTGTTCGATGGCGGGGTTCAAAACAACTATCCAGTGGAAATATTGCTAAGAAATAATCCAAATACTGATTTTGTTGGCTTATACCTGGGAGCAGAACATTTTGAAGGCCATAAAAGGGTATCCATCTTTAAAGAACTTATTTCGATATGGACTGAATCAATGGATTTAGTGGCTCTAAAAAAGTATGAAGATAAGACAGTAGTTATCGATACTCGACCAATTTCAACCCTCAGGTTTAAATTGTCAGATCGTGAGAAGGAATTTTTGTTGGAACTAGGAAGACTTGCGGCAATTAAATTCTTATTTAAGAAACGAATAATATCCTATCAATCAGATATTTA
>NZ_JANQIH010000206.1 GCF_028282265.1 Allomuricauda sp. | reverse complement strand
AATTCGATTGGATGAGGATGGTTTGCAAAGACTGTACGAGTACGACAACAAAACCGGTGAGTCAGAGCCCCTAAGTGATTTAAAAATAGGGTACCACGTATGGCATAATGATCATATTCTGGTTTCGACCGTGCTTGTCGAAAATCGAATGGATTTGGTAGTCAGCGACCTAAGCCAAGGTTCCCAATTTACGGCTGATAGAAACGTAGGGCGGTCCTTGCATAAAATTCCAGGAACAGACCTCGTTAGTTATATCAGTAAAACATCAGCAGAAAATAAATCTTGGCAAATTAAGTCTCTTGACGTGACCTCCCAAAAAAAGGACGTTGTAATAAATCTGCCATCTCCAGTGGAGGATATGGCCTGGATGCCCGATGGAACCATTTTGACACCAAAGGATAACAAAATTACCATGTACAAACCAGGAAAGGATAGTACGTGGCAAGATTTTCATGTTTTTAATAGAGAACAGGTCTTTAAAATATCCCGAATGGCAGTAAGCCCGAATGGGACTAGGCTTGCCTTGGTGACCGATGTTTCCCCGAAGGATATTGTCCAAAGACAAGTAGACACTTTCAACAAAAGGGATTTGGATGGCTTCCTTTCTTGCTATTCTGGAGGTGTTTTGGCGCAGCGATTCCCAAATGATACTATGTATGTTGGTAAAGATAAAATGAGGGCAAGCTATGAAAGATTTTTTGCCAATACCCAAAGTACAAGTGTCAAGGTGGTCAAACGGATTTCTCTGGGAAACAACATTATCGACGAAGAAGTCACCTTGGTCGACGGGAGAAACGGGCACCAAATCGCACTATATGATGTTAAAAACGGACTTATCAATTCTATGAGCTTTATTTTTCCAAACCAAGAAACCGGTGATGCAGAATCCGTGGTTAAGGAGCAGTTGGACGCTTACAATACCAAGGATATAGATGCTTTTATGGATACGTATTCCGAGGATATTAAGTTGTATACTTTCCCCGATGTTCTTGTTTCAGAAGGAAAAGAAAAAATGCGGGAGCGCTATGGCCCTTTCTTTGAAAACACGCCTGACTTAAATTGCGAAATCAAAAACCGGATGGTCATCGGAAACAAGGTGATTGATGAGGAATACCTCACCATTAATGGTTCAAATTATAGCGCAGTGGCAATATACGAGGTGGATGACGGCAAAATTGTCAAGGTTACCTTTATACAATAATTCAGCATAGTGAGATTTCCACATAATATAAGCCGAATTGAAGCTTTTAGTGATGGTGTTTTTGCTTTCGCTGCCACACTAATGGTGGTGAATTTCAATATTGACGGCAGCCTGCACTTTGAAAAGTCTTCTGGTGTAGGGCTTTTAAGTTTTGCCATTAGTTTTTTTGTTTTGTTCGTCTTATGGTGGGTGCATTATAACTTTTTCAGAAGGAATTCCTATGTTGACAATTGGATTATCACCTTCAATGCCGTATTGTTGTTCGTAGCGCTCTACTACGTTTTTCCCCTTAAGACCCTAGTTCAGTCATCCATGGGTGAAGGCGGAATCAGTTCACCTTCCGAGCTATCCAACCTATTCATGCTGTATGGTATTGGTTTTCTATTGATATTTTTTTGTTATGCCATGATGTATTATAGAGCATTCAGAAAATCAAAATCCACTAAGAATTCCATTATTCTTTACTTTTATTCCAGACATTTTTCCATTTTCGTCTTGGTTTCAGCAGTTTCTGTACTGCTTGCTTTTTTTGAAGTTGGAATGCGAATTGGTTTTCCCGGTATCTTCTATACCCTTCTTGGACCACTTTGTTTTTGGCATTCTAAGTGGTTCAACAAAAAATACCCTGATATTTTATGAAAAAACTTTTTCTTTTTGTTTTCATTTTAACGACTTCGGCGCAAGCACAAATTTTCACTAGACAGGATACTCTCCGGGGAAGTATTACTCCTGAAAGGGCTTGGTGGGATTTGAGTTATTATAATTTAAACTTAAAGGTTCAACCCGACAAAGAATTCATTGCTGGATACAACATTATTCGATACAAAGTATTGGAAGAAAATGACCTCATTCAAATTGACCTTCAGGCACCCCTTAAAATTGATGCGGTCTCTCAGGATAAGGAAGACCTGAATTTTACATCGGAGGGAGCAGCGCATTTCATCCATTTGAAGAAAAAACAGATTCCTGGAGAATTTAATGAACTATATGTACAGTATTCCGGAAAACCAAGAAAGGCAATAAGGCCTCCCTGGGATGGCGGTTTCTCGTGGGAGAAAGACGGCAATGGCAATCATTTTGTCGCAACTTCTTGCCAAGGACTAGGTGCCAGTGCTTGGTGGCCCAATAAGGACCATATGTATGATGAAGTAGATAGCATGCGAATAAGCATTGATGTACCAAAAGGACTGGTTGGTGTTGCAAATGGTAGGCTAAGAGACACATACTCCTACGGCGATTACACCAATTACGAGTGGTTTGTAGCCAACCCTATCAATAATTATGGTGTAAATGTCAATATCGGCGACTATGTCAACTTCTCCGAAAAGTACGACGGGCTGAAAGGTACACTCGATTTGGACTACTACGTGCTCCGAGACAACTTGGACAAGGCCAAGGAACAGTTTAAACAGGTACCCATGATGCTTGATGCCTTTGAACATTGGTTTGGCCCCTATCCATTTTATGAAGATAGTTTCAAGTTGGTGGAAGTTCCCTACTTGGGGATGGAACACCAAAGCTCGGTAACCTACGGTAACGGGTATAAAAACGGGTATCTGGGCCGTGATCTCTCAGGGACAGGCTGGGGTCTTAAATTCGATTTCATCATAATTCACGAAGCTGGTCATGAGTGGTTTGCCAACAATATAACCTACAAAGATGCTGCCGATATGTGGATTCACGAAGGCTTTACTGCCTATTCGGAAAATCTCTATTTAGATTATCATTTTGGAACGGAAGCAGCATCGGCCTATGTCATAGGCACCCGAAAATCCATTTCAAACGACAAGCCCATTATTGGGCCATATGGTGTCAACAAAAGAGGGTCGGGAGATATGTACTACAAGGGTTCCAACATATTGCACACACTACGCCAACTTATCGAAGATGATGAACTGTGGAGAAAGATACTTCGCGGCCTTAATTCGGAGTTCTATCACCAGACTGTTACCACCCAACAGGTTGAAAACTATTTAAGTAAACAAACCGGGAAGGACCTTTCCGCTTTCTTCAATCAATACTTGCGAACTGTTAAGGTACCAAAATTGGAATATAAATGGGATGGAAACTCTTTACAATATAGATATGTGAACGTCGTCAAGGATTTTGATATGCCCATTCGAATTTTTGTGGATAAGAAAGAACATTGGATTTTTCCCAATGCTGACTGGAAAACGGAGTCTTTGACCGGAAGCGATTTAGTGATTGATAACAATTTCTATATTGAATCCATCCGAATACAATAACCATTATCAATAACATTCAATTATGGAAAATATATGTCGATATCATACAAATAGGGTCGTTACGTTAGCGGTCTTGATCCTGTTTTCTTGTCTGCCATTGACCCTTGCTGCCCAAAAAGTTTCCAAAGAACAGCTAAATCAGCTCTCCCAACAATATACTTTATCTTCTTTTCCATTGTTGAAGGAACTGCTGAGCATTCCCAATGATGCTTTTTATCCAGAAGATATTGAGAAAAATGTGCAATGGTGCGAAGCTAATTTTTCCAAAAGAGGATTCAAAACAACACGAATTCCTACCAAAACAGTTCCGTTGTTATTGGCAGAACGAGAACACAAGAAAGCCAAAAAAACCGTTTTGATCTATCTCCAGATAGATGGGCAACCGGTGGATACTACCCGTTGGGACCAAAAGAGTCCATATATCCCAGCTTTGAAAGAAAAAGTAAATGGTGAATGGAAGGAAATTCCATGGGAATCCATTACTTCTTATAAAGATGATTGGAGAGTCTTCGCCCGTGCGGCCAGTGATGCCAAAGGTCCAGTCGCTATGTTCCTAGCCGCCTTGGATGCCACGAACGACCTTAAGGTAGAGCCTAATTACAATATCAAAGTAATTATGGATTTTGAAGAAGAATTGGGTTCCCCGCATTTACCAGAAGCGGTAATACAAAACAAAGAACTGTTGACAGCGGATATGCTTATCATTTTCGATGGCCCCAGACACATCACCAATAAACCCACGCTTACCTTTGGTGCTAGGGGCATCTCCACTGTACAGTTGACCACCTATGGGCCTGTAGTTCCCCAACACAGTGGTCACTTTGGCAACTATGCTCCGAATCCGGCCCTACGTCTTTCTAAATTATTGGCATCCATGAAAGACGATGATGGGATGGTTACAATTCCCGGGTTTTATGATGGTATAAGCATTAGTCCAGAAACGGAAAAGATTTTGAGAGCTGTCCCAGATGACCAGGATCAGATCAAGGAAAGACTGCAAATAGCCACCTCAGATAAAGTGGGCAGCTACTATCAAGAGGCCATTCAATTTCCATCTTTAAACATTAGGGGAATGCAATCAGGATGGATCAATGAAAAAGTACGAACCATTGTGCCGGCATGGGCAAGAGCTGAAATCGATATCCGATTGGTGCTGGAATCTGACCCAGAACGGTTAATCCAACTGGTAAAAAATCATATTGAATCTGAAGGCTATCTGGTTTTGGATAGAGAGCCCACCAAGGAAGAGCGTTTAAAACATGAAAAGATAGCTACCTTTACCTACGAAGTTTCGTACCAATCGTTCAGAACAGATTTCGATTCTGAAGTGGGACTTTGGTTACGCAGCGCCTTGAAAAGAGCTTTTGATGAAGAACCTATAATGATTCGCATGAGCGGCGGGTCCATTCCGATATCACCCTTTGTGACCACATTGGGAATTCCTGCCGTAACGGTGCCTACGGTAAACCGTGACAACAATCAACATAGCCCCAACGAAAATCTTCGATTGGGCAACTATCGCGAGGGAATAAAAACCATGATTGCCATTTTAGCTGAAAGATTATAAATGAGAGTCCACTATGCCCAAGGAACTGGAACACTTCTATTTTAAAAACGACTCAGAATGGAGGGAATGGCTACACGACAACCATAGTGCATCCGATGGAATCTATCTTATTTTTTATAAAGTAGACCATCACATGGAAAGTATGCGTTGGGAGGAAGCGGTTCGAGTGGCACTCTGCTATGGTTGGATAGATAGTACGGTAAAAAGCTTGGGAGATGGCAAACGCAGACAATACTTCTGTCCGCGAAAACCAAAGAGTGTTTGGAGCAAGGTCAATAAGGACCACATCAAGGAACTGGTTGAAAGTGGACTTATGCATGAAAGTGGGCAGGCTATTATAGAAGCCGCAAAAAAGGATGGATCATGGACCGCTTTGGATGATGTGGAAAATGGAGTTATCCCACAGGATCTACAAAAAGCCTTCAATAAGAATAAAAAGGCGTTACAAAACTTTCAAGGGTTTACTCGAGGTCAGCGCAAAAGCTATTTATATTGGCTACATAATGCCAAAAGGGAGGAGACGCGACAAAAACGGATTGCAGAAATCATCCACCTTTGTAAAAACAACGAAAAGTTCCGGAATACGATGTAATCAAGACGGTTATAAAATGCTTATTTGAACTATACGGAGCTTTTGCCGTACAATCTCAAGTAAACCCAAGCAGCAGTCCCTCCCACAAAAGCGAATCCGCTGAGCATCCAAAACACATGTTGATGTCCCAATTCCCC
>NZ_JANQIH010000205.1 GCF_028282265.1 Allomuricauda sp. | reverse complement strand
CTTTACAATGGAAGGAAATTGGGAGATATCAGATATATCAAAGTTTTGATAGCTATGGTTTGGCAATTTCAGTTCCTTGAATTTCTGGGTGAAATAGCCCTGGGAAAAAGAATAGGAAATATTCTTACCTAGCAGTCCGTACTTGTTTTCGTTGTTTCCTGTTTTTTCCATACCAATCCAATAGTAGCAATACCAAAATACCCAAGATTATAAAAACAGCGGCCCAAAGTGTCTCTATATCATCAAGTTTGGGTAAAAACCGCTCATAATTCAAAATAATCTTGTCACCATTTGAATCAAGAATTGGATTGCCCAGTTCATTCATTTTGTAAATTGTCCGTTTCCAAGGCCATAAGACCCCAAGGGAGCCTGTAATAAAACCAATTATTACAGCAGTGGATATTTCTTTATAATGCTTTAGAAGAAAACTCAAAAGATGCGAGAACGTAACCAGACCTGTTGCTGAACCCAAAGTAAAAATAGCCAGAATCTTAAGGGTCCGTATCCTTTCTGGATTGTTGACAAAGCCCATATCCCCTGAAAAAACTTCTGACATGGTATCGTAAAGAGCATTTACCGAATCAACCAAAAGAAGTACATAGTTTCCCAGCAAAATCAATATGAACGAGCCTGACAGTCCTGGTAGGGTCATTCCTGAAACACTGATAATGCCGCAGAAAAAGATAAACACAAGATTATCATTTTCCGTTGCAGGACTTAAAAAGCTTATAGATACACCTATGAGCAGACCAATGATTCCAGCCGGAATGGTTTTCTTTGTCCAGTGATCAAAATCTTTTGAGATATAATAAATTGACCCCAATATCATTCCAAAGAAACTTGCCCAAACAAAGAGTTCCTTTTGTTCCAAAAAATAATCCAGGACCCGTGAAACACTGAAATAGCTTATGAGCATGCCCATAATGAGCAAAAAAAGGAATTGCGCATTGGTGTACTGAAAAAAACTTCTGAACCTCCCCGCGAAAAGTAGTTTTACCGCTTTAGAGTTGATTTTTTGCAAGGAATAGATGAATTCCTCATAAAACCCGCCAACGAATGCAACAATACCTCCTGAAACTCCAGGTACCTTATTGGCCGCGCCCATACAAAGACCTTTTACGACCAAAAAGAAATTATCCAATAAAGTTCTAGGCTGATGCATGAAAGGGTTCTCGTCTTATTTTCTGGAAGCTACTTTTTCCAGGATAAAAATAAGCGAAAAACCGATTATAGCTAGAACGAGGGCGTAGAGTATTTTAGGGTCACCGTCAAAGGCAGTTGGCAGAACGTTCATTTCGTCCACAGTAACGGTTTTCTCTCCAAAAGTCTTTGTTTCCAAAACCTTTTTCCAGGGCCAAATTTTGTTTAGGGAACCTAGAATAAAGCCTGTTAGCAGTGCCAAGGTGAGATTTTTATAACGGGAGAACATCCATTTGAGTAATCGGGCAAAACTTAACAGACCCAAAATTGCACCCAAGCCAACGGTTAAGATGATCTTTACATCTTTCTCATCAACAGCCACCAGAATGGTTTGATAAGAACCTAACAGTACCAAGATGAAAGCCCCTGAGATTCCAGGTAAAATCATGGCGCACACGGCAAGAGCTCCTGATAAAAAGAGAAAGGGCAAGGCATCCACATTTTGGTTGGGCGGCAGTTCGGTGATAAAATAGGCAGCCACGGCACCCAAAACAAAAATCAATACCGTGCCAAATCGCCATTTTTTGATTTCCTTTCCTACAAAGAAAACACTCGCCAGTACCAAACCGAAAAAGAAAGACCATAGAAGTACGGGTTCATTTTCCAGCAGCCATCTCAGAAATTTTGCCAGGGAGAGAACGCTTATAAAAATTCCAACGAAAAGGGCTAGTAAAAAATTCCCATTGATTTTCTTCCAGAATACGGCCAATCCTTCCTTTCGTAGGGTTTTAATAAGTGAAAAGTTGATGTTGTTGATTGAGTTTATCAGCTCTTCATAAATTCCGGATATAAAGGCAATGGTACCTCCAGAAACCCCTGGCACAACATCAGCGGCACCCATGGCAATACCTTTGAGCGTAATGAAAACATAGTCCAAGGGATTTCTTGACTTCATAGGTAAAAGTAACTAAGAAAGGATTTTTAGGTTGAGGCCTTTTTGATATCGGTGAAAATGCTTTTTATCCATTTGATTTGACAAAGTTCTGGAAATTCTTCTTCAAACAGATGAAGTTTATGCGCATTGATTTGAATCGCTTCTTCGATTTTCTCTTGTGATTTTTCTACCTCTTCATTTTTTAGATACAGTCCGGCCAACTTATAATGGATATCCGATACCTCGGGGTAGAATTCAACACCCTGAACCAACACCTGGATGGCGGAGTTGTAGTCCCCGACCTGTTTTAGGGTTTCGGCCCAGTGCATCCACGTATCCAGTTCGTAGTTGCCCAAGTCAACCGTCTGTTTATAGGCGAAATCGGCTTCATCCAAGTTTCCCAATTGGAAGTAGATTTTTGCCGCCCTTTTCCAATAAAGGGGATTTTCACCATCTATATTGATTGCTTTGTTTATGTAAAAAAGTGCTTTTTCAAAATTTTTCAATCTTAGATGAAAGTCAGTGATGGCCAACCATCCCTTATCTAAAAGAGGATCTTCGTGAACGGTGTTATAAAAATAGTATTTGGCCAAGTCGTCGTTGCCCAGTTTCTCATGGCACCTACCTATTCGAAGATATGCATGCGAGGTTGGGTCATCAATTGAGATTGTGGTCTCGTAGTTTTCAATTGCCTCATTGTATTTTCCCAGCCGCTCTAGAACCTTTCCTTTTTCAAAATATGCCCCTATGAAAGAATCGTCTGAGATTATAGCAAAGTCAAACGAGGTCAATGCTTCTTGATACATCTCTTGGGCCTGATACATTTTTCCCAGTTGGTGCCAAGCCACTTCGCAGTAAGGATTTCTTTCAAGGTAGTCATTCAAATAATGGATAGCCCCTTGGTAGTCCTCAAGAAACTCAAAACAGTAAACTACGTTGTATAGTGAAGAATAGTCCCCCTCGTCGAAGGATACACATCTCATGAAGCTTTGTTTTGCACGCTCAAAGTCGTCCATAAACAGATATTCCATGCCGAGAAGGGAGTGTACGTCTAGGCTATCCTCACTTATATGCAATGCTTCCAACAGAAAATCAACCGCTTCTTGATGTCTGTCTTGCTTGGATCGTATATTGGCGCGCTGTATGTAAATTTCTTCATTGTGCGAATGGATCTCTTGAAGTCTATCTAAAATTCCTTCCGCAGTTTCGAATTTATCTTCAAAAACAAGAACCTCTACGTGCAGTAATTTTAATTCGAGGGAATTTGGGTGTTGTTCCAGGCCTATTTGAATGGCTTTTTTGCCCAGTGCAATTTTTCCGTTGTTTAGGTAAAAATGGATAATGTCCTCAAAGTCCTCAGCATCAAAAAAATAGACATCATCTGTTTTGAGCATTGACTCAAATTTGCTGATTGAATTGTCAGGATTTTCGTTAGAATCTAACGCCATAGGAACGTATTTGGTTTTACTATGGACTTAAAATTAGCCCTTTGCCTTCTTCATTAAAGTCGAATTTTGTTGATGTTATCAACAATTTAGTTAACAGAACCCGACTTGTACTCATTTAAAATTCCAATAATTTGGTCGCAGCCTTGTTCAATTTCTTGAATTGAAATGGTCAACGGAGGAGAGATTCTTACTGCCCTTGGTTCGAAGAGCAACCAAAAGAGAATTAGGTGCTTTTTGGCCGCTTTAAGAACCAAGTAATTGGTTACTTCCTCATCTTCCATAATCAAGGCCAGCATCAAACCTTTCCCTCGTATTTCTTTAATCAAAGGATGTACCAAAAGTTCCCGAAAACGATTTTCCTTCTCTAAGGTCTGCTCAATCAACTGGGTTTCCGTGAGTTCCTTCAAAGTGGCCAGACTGGCAGCAGCAATGACAGGATTACCGCCAAAAGTGGTGATATGACCCAGTTTAGGATGGTCCTGTAACGTTTTCATCATTCCATTTGCCGCTATAAAAGCACCTACCGGTAAGCCAGAAGCCATTCCTTTGCCAATTACCAAAATATCGGGAATACAGTTGAAGTGTTCAAAGGCAAAGAGTTTACCCGTACGGCCAAAACCAGGTTGGATTTCATCTAAAATAAGTAGGGCTCCCACTTGATCACACCTTTCCCTGACCTTTTCTAGATAGTTGTTTTCTGGAAGGATAAAACCTGCACCTCCTTGAATGGTCTCAAGCACTACTGCCGCTGTTTTTTTAGTGATTTTATTGAGGTCATCCATTAGGTTGAAATTAATGAATGACACATCGGGGACAAGGGGTCGAAAAGCTCCTTTTCGCGTTTCATATCCCATTAGACTAAGGCTTCCCATGGTGTTGCCATGATAGGCATGGTGCGCCGAAATAATCTGTGAGCGACCGGTGAATCTTCGGGCCAGTTTTATGGCGCCTTCTATGGCTTCTGTTCCAGAATTCACCAAATACGTTGTGTCTAAAGACTTGGGTAAGCACTTTGCCAATAATTTGGAATAGGTAACAGCAGGTTCCTGAATGTATTCTCCATACACCATAACATGCATGTATTTCTCCACTTGATTTTTGACCGCGTCGACCACCTTGGGGTGGCAATGTCCCAAACTACATGCCGAAACCCCTGCCACAAAATCTAGATGGGCATTCCCGTCCTCATCATAGATAAAACTTCCTTCAGCTTTAGAGACTTCAAGTCCCAAAGGGTGTGGTGTGGTTTGTGCTTGATGCTTTAAAAAATCGTCTTTCAGCATTAAGGGATTTGTGCTTTAGGAACTTTAATCTCTTTGGGTTGAACCGCCTTGTTTTGGGGAATTTGGTTTACAGGGTCGTTTTCGTTTTTTTGCCTTTCCTCTTCTTCGGCATCAATATCAATAGGATTGTCAATACCTTGAATCTTTACCAAGGTAATATTATTATCATCTTCGTCGAAGATATCGTCCTTGGTCAAAATACGTTCATCACCCCTCCAGACAAATCCTTTGAGTTTGCGACTTTCCAAGGGAAGGTCTTTATCAGGGAAAATATCCCCATCTGGATTGATGAAAAAGGTTATATCCTCAATATCGTTATTGGCCATGACCAACCGAATCTTACTGCAGATGGTCTTATCAATCCCAATAAGTTCATCATCATCGTTGTACATGTAATAGATGACCTCGGTATTCTTCACCAAATCAATGAGTTTTAGCTCGTTTTCAATGAATTTTCCGAAGAGGTCCTTGCCCTTAGCTTGGTTATACCCTTGTTTGCCTATGGTGTCAAAAGAAATGATAAAGGCATTTTCCAGTACTTTCAGGGAATCCAACTTGTCGGTTTCCATATCTGAAATCAAATGGATACTATCCCCCGTGATTTGATTTTCCACATTCCACATGATAGGGTCGGTAATCAATTGGGTAACACCTGTTTTCTCACTAAAATGGATGGAATCGCACTTACCGCTTAAATCGGTTTTATAGAATTTGGCATTTCTAAATGCTCTTAGAATTCGAGATTCGGGTTTACCGGTAACCATTAGGGTGTCTCCGTGAACATAAAGGGAATCTTGTTCAACCAAATTGACCGAAACGGCCCTTTTTGTGGCAAAGAGAGAATCCAGCGCTTTATAAACTTCTGCATAATGTGCGCGAATTACCCCTTGATTAATAGTGTCCGTTATCTGAATATTGTTGGTGGCAGAAGCAAATTCGGTCGTTTTATCAAAATACAGACTGTCCCCCACTATAATACGATCATTGTAGTCTATCCTGGTATTTTTGATGCCGTAGCCCTGCTCTATTTTGGTGTCGTAAAAGCCCCTTTCACAATAAATCTTATAGTCCTCGCCCGTTATGGTTGATGGACCATACATGTAAGCATTTTTTGAGGTAGTGTAGTAATCCAGTCGTTCAGAATCCAATATGTAGTCGGGGTTGTCGATGTGTACACTGTCAAGAAACTGGTATTTTTTGGTGGTCATAAAATACGTGCCCACTCGACTGGTAAGAACGTTGGTAGAATCTACAATTGTCCCACCCGAACGATAATAAGACTCTTGGGCCTCTCGATTGAAATAAAGGGTATCAGTGGTTAAGGTCATTTGACCATTGGTCAGGTCTACATTTTCCCAAGCCTTAGCAAGCTTGGTGTTTCCGTCATAGTCAATTTTTCCACTGTTCATCTCAATGGAATCTCCTTGTTGTAAGCGTATATTCCCAATAGCCTTAAGCCTGTTCTCTTGGTTATAGAAAATAGCAATGTCGCACCAGAGGTCGGCACCTTGATGTTCAAATTGTACTTGCCGTTGGTCATCCTTGCTAAAAATGGAAGCTCCCGGAAATTGAGCTTCATCCTTGGTAAAGTTGGCGCCGTAGACAATGTTGATTTGCTTACCTTCAGGCTCTGTTTCCTGAGCCAAGATTATTGCTTGGAAGAAAAGGCAAAAAACAAAAACAAGTTTTCTCAAACCCTTAATATTTGGGTCAAAAGTAGGGTTTTTGATGAAAGTGTATCCCATCCTTTAGAAACCTTTAATAGGGTGTGTTAAAAACACCCAAAAATTCACGGAAATAATGTAACCAGAGGTTTTGTTTATCTGTATATGGTTTGAAGCCTATCGGGACCTACCGAAACAATTTTGATTGGGACATTTAGTTCTTTTTCCAGAAAAGCGATGTACTCATTAAGTGTAGCTGGTAAGTCCTCTGCTTTTGTAAGTTGGGTAAGGTCTTTTTTCCAGCCCTTCAACTCGGTATATATCGGTTTTACGTTATCACTTTCAATGTTATAGGGTAGATGTTTTATTTTCTCTCCGTTATATAGGTACTCCGTACAGACTTTGATAGTTTCGAAACCGCTTAAAACATCGGCCTTCATCATCATCAGCTCTGTGACACCATTGATTTGAACCGCATATTTGAGCGCTACCAAGTCAAGCCAGCCGCATCGTCTCGGTCTTCCAGTAGTAGCTCCAAACTCATTTCCTACGCGTCCCATGGTTTCACCGTCCTTATCAAAAAGTTCTGTTGGGAAAGGACCGCTTCCTACTCGGGTGGCATATGCCTTGAAAATTCCGAGTACGTCACCAATTTTGTTGGGTGCCACACCTAAACCAGTACAGGCGCCGGCTGCTGTTGTATTGGATGAAGTTACATACGGGTATGTTCCAAAATCAATATCCAAAAGCGAACCTTGTGCACCTTCCGCCAGTATTTTTTTACCTTTTTCCTGAGCTTTGAAAATGTATTCCTCGCTATCAATAAAAGTCAACTTTTTTAGCGCCTCGACCCCTTCACAAAACTCATCCTCAAGTTCCTTTAGGTCGTATTCGATATCGACATTATAAAAATCAATCATGGCTTCATGCTTATTGGCAAGAGCCCGGTATTTTTTTCGCCAAGTATCGAACTCCAAATCCCCGACACGTAGACCATTACGACCTGTTTTATCCATATAGGTTGGTCCGATTCCTTTTAATGTTGAACCGATTTTGGCTTTTCCTTTCGCTGTTTCCGAAGCGGCATCAAGTAACCTATGGGTTGGAAGAATAAGATGGGCTTTCCGTGATATAAGTAACCTTGAAACAATGTCAATATCGAATTTTTCAAGGTTGTCCAATTCCTTTTTGAAAATCACCGGGTCGATAACCACTCCGTTGCCCACAACGTTAATGGCATTTTCATGAAAAATTCCCGAAGGGATGGTATGCAGCACGTGTTTTATGCCATCGAATTCCAAGGTGTGTCCTGCGTTGGGACCTCCTTGAAATCGTGCGATGATATCGTAGTTTTTGGTAAGAACATCAACAATTTTCCCTTTTCCTTCGTCTCCCCACTGGAGTCCAAGCAATAAATCTACCATGAAGTAAGTTGGTTAGTCGGTTACGTTTTCTTCTTTGTTTCGGGTTCCGTAAAAATAGAGTGAGTGGTTGTTGATTTTGATATCAAAAACCTCTTCAATGGTTTTTTTGATGGATTGGATTCGAGGGTCGCAAAATTCGACCACTTCACCCGTATCAGTGAGGATGACATGGTCATGTTGCCGGTCAAAATAGGATTTTTCATATTGGGCCTGATTCTTCCCGAATTGATGTTTACGAACGAGCTTGCAATCCAATAACAATTCAATCGTGTTGTACAAAGTAGCCCTACTTACCCGATAGTTTTTGGTCTTCATTTTAATATAAAGCGACTCTACATCAAAATGGTCATCACTGTTATAAATCTCCTGCAAAATGGCGTAACGCTCTGGAGTTTTGCGATGCCCTTTTTCTTCCAAAAAAGAAGTGAAGACATTCTTTACAATTTCCTGATTTTTGCTGTTCCCCATGGTCTTACCTATACTAAAAGGCAAAGGTACATCTAAAAATTAAATTCTGGCGACCCTATCGATTCCCTCTACCTGTTTTAGATTGTTGATGAGCTTCTTAAGAATTGAATTGTTTTTTACCACCAAAGCAATTTTTCCCTTGAATGTTCCGCCATCTGCACTGAAATTAAGGTTTCGCATATTCACGTGCATGTTGTCTGAAATGATGTTGGTGATATCATTGACCAAGCCCATATTATCAATACCGGTGATTTCGATGTCCACAGTAAACTCCTCTTGGGTAGAATCTATCCACTTGGCACTGATGATGCGATACGCATAATTGGACTGAAGCGAAATAGCATTGGGACAATTTTTCTTGTGCACCTTTATTCCGTCATTTACGCTAACGAAACCAAAAACATCATCACCAGGAATCGGATTGCAGCAATTGGAAAGTTTGTAAGGAAGTTTTTCTTCTTCCTTCCCAAATACCAACATGTCAAACTTCGAAGTAATCTCCTCTTTGTTGACATCTTGCGGGGTTGGTGTTCTTCTAATCCTATTCTTGAAGAAATTAAGAAATGCATTGTGATAGGAAGAGGCAAAATCCTTTAGTTTTTGATTATCGATTACCCCGATTCCCACACGGTAAAAGAGGTCCAGACTGGTTTTGAGCTTGAAATAAGTCACCAGTTTGTTCACGGTATCCTCGGTCAAATCGATTTTTTGCGACTTCAGTTTTCTGCGCAAAATTTCTTTTCCCTCCGCAGCAATCGATTTTTTCTCTTCGCTCAGTGAAGAACGAATTTTGGACCTCGCCCTTGCCGTTTGGGCATAATCGAGCCAGCTTTGACTTGGTTTGGCGGTTTCGGAAGTGATAATTTCTACTTGGTCCCCACTTTTAAGTTCGGTTCCCAAAGGCACCAGTTTGCCATTCACTCGGGCGCCACGCGTTTTCATCCCAATTTCGGTATGGATGTGAAACGCAAAATCAAGAGCTGTTGCTCCCTTGGGCATAGATTTCAAGTCCCCTTTTGGGGTAAATACAAATATTTCCTTGGAGTACAGGTTCAATTTGAATTCCTCCACAAAATCCACGGCATTGCCATTGGCTGTTTCCAAAGCTTCCTGAAGTCGGTTGAGCCAGTCTTCTATACCTTGTTCTTTTTGTTCTCCGTGCTTGTATTTGAAATGGGCCGCATACCCTTTTTCGGCAATCTCGTGCATGCGCTCACTTCGTATCTGTACTTCTACCCATTTTCCCTTGGGTCCCATTACGGTGATGTGCAACGCCTCATATCCAGTGGACTTAGGGGAAGTAATCCAATCACGAAGTCGAATGGGGTTGGGAGTAAAGTGGTCCGTAACGATGGAGTAGATTTTCCAGGCTAGGAATTTTTCGTTTTTTCTATCCGATTTGTAGATAATCCGAATTGCAAACTTATCATATACCTCGTCAAAGGATACATTTTGGGCCTTCATCTTCCGTCGTATAGAAAAGGTGGATTTCATACGACCTTTTATCTCGTAATTGAGCCCTTCTTTATCCAAAGAATTTCTAATAACATTGGAAAAGTCCTCGATATAGGCCAATTGCTCTTCTTCAGTATCCTCAATCTTGGCCTGGATATCTTTGTATACCTCAGGTTCGGTATACTTTAAACTCAAATCCTCGAGATGGGTTTTGATGTTATAAAGTCCTATTCGATGAGCCAATGGAGCATAGATGTACAAGGTTTCTGAGGCAATCTTAACCTGTTTGTGCTCTGGCATGGCATCCATGGTGAGCATATTGTGGTAACGATCCGCTATTTTGATGATAATTACCCTGATATCATCGTGGAGAGTGAGCAACATTTTCCTGAAATTCTCCGCTTGCTGG
>NZ_JANQIH010000202.1 GCF_028282265.1 Allomuricauda sp. | reverse complement strand
CGAAGCAGATCGCCAACCCGGAACAACAGGAAGCATATCCAACCTGTATATTTTTGGAAGTATAGGCTTATTTCTATTATTGATCGCCTGTATCAATTTTATGAACTTGGCAACAGCCCGATCACTTGAGCGAGCAAAAGAAGTAGGTATTCGAAAGGTTATTGGCGCTAATCGGAAAGGACTTAGACATCAGTTTCTTGGTGAGTCGTTCATTCTGGTTATCATTGCTTCACTTTTGGGCTTAGTATTGGTTTTTTCCATACTTCCAGCAATGACGAACTTCACGGGCAAAACATTCCGAACTAGCGATATACTAAATGTAACAACCATTACTTCATATGTCGGAATGGTGCTATTAACCGGTTTTTTATCAGGAAGCTACCCGGCATTCATCCTTTCCAGCTTTAGGCCCATTAGTGTCTTGAAAGGCTCCTTTAAGACTTCCGCTTCCGGAATTCGAGTTAGAAAAGGCCTTGTTGTTTTTCAATTTAGCCTTTCCATCGCGTTGATTGCCAGTACGGTTGTAATCTATAACCAGCTGGATTTTATGATGAACAGGGATTTAGGCTTTGATCGTGAGCAACAGTTGATTCTGGATTTTAACTGGGACAATGAAGTGTTGAATAATCTGGAAACGGTTAGAAGTGAGTTTTTAGAGCATCCCGACATCTCTTCGGTTTCTCTATCTAGGACCGTTCCTGGAACTCATTTCCCCGCTGCAGGTACCACGGTTGAAACCTATGATGGCGAAATGAAATACTTTGAACCCTATGTTTTTGAAGTGGATGAAGAATTTGTACCTCATTATAACATTAAAACAGTGGCTGGAAGAACTTATTCCAAGGACTTTCCTACTGATACTGTTGCCGCTTTGGTTATAAACAAGGCAGCAGCTAAATATTTTGGATATGCCAATCCCGATGAGGTTGTTGGCAAAAAGTTCCAACAATGGGGTAGAGAAGGTACCATAATCGGTGTGGTCGACAATTTTAATTATATCTCTCTTCACGAAGAGGTCGCACCTTTAACGCTTCGCTATTTACCTATTGGAAGGTACTTTTCTCTTAAGGTGCGATCAAGCGATTTGCCTCGTACCATTGCCGAAATTCGTGAAAAGTGGAGTCAAATGGCACCACACCGCCCATTTTTGTACCGCTTTTTAGACACTGCCTTTAATGAACAATACCAAACTGACATCAAATTTCGAAAACTGTTCACCCTATTTTCGTTTTTGGCCATTTTTATTGCATGCTTGGGATTGCTAGGGCTCGCCACCTATAGTATCCTGCAAAGGACCAAAGAGATTGGTATCCGCAAGGTTCTAGGGGCCGAAGTAACCAGTATAGTAGGTCTTTTGTCCAAAGATTTTGTTAAGCTGGTAATGCTTGCGATGCTGATAGCAACTCCGTTTTCGTGGCTTGCAATGAACCAATGGTTGGGTCAGTATGCTTATAAAAGTCAAATACATTGGTGGGTCTTTGCCCTTGCGGGAATCATTGCCCTAGCCATTACCATAATAACCATCGGTTTTCATGCTTCCAAGGCGGCAATTGTGAATCCGGTGAAAAGTTTGCGAACCGAATAAATCTATCAATCGTGTTTCATCTCATCATTACATTATAAAACGAACAACCATGATAAAGAACTATTTGACCATCGCTTGGAGAAACTTAATGAAGAACAAGCCCTATGCCATCATAAATATCGGAGGCTTGGCCCTGGGTATCGCAGTGGCTTTAATCATAGGTTTGTGGGTAAATGATGAGCTCAGGCACAACAGCTATTTCAAAAACAAAGAAAAAATTGCCCAAGTCTTCCAATCCCAAACCTTTAACAATAAGGTAAGCACTGGTCCTGCCATTCCAAGGCCTTTGGAGTTCGCACTTCGGGAAAGCTACATGGACAACTTCGAACATTTGGTAATGTCATCATGGGACTTTCAACAATATCTTACCTATGGAGAGAAGAATCTCGCCCGTGATGGAAACTTTATGCAACGGGCGGCACCAGAAATGTTGGACCTAAAAATTCTTCAAGGGGAAAAAGACGGACTAAGGGAACTGAACTCCATTATGCTGTCGAAAGAAACAGCAGACGCTTTGTTCGGAGATGAAAATCCAATCGGAAAAGTTATAAAGGCAGACAACGAACATGACCTTATGGTAACCGCTGTTTATGAAGATATCCCTTTTAACAACTCCTTTCATAACACCAAGTTCCTCATACCTTGGGAAAAGTATATCACCTTGCAGGAATGGTTGGCCGAAGCAGAGGACAACTGGGGCAACAACTCCTTTCAAATGTTTGTTCAGATATCGGAAAATGTCACTATGGAACGGGTGACCTCGAATATATTAAATGTGAAAAAGGATTTAAGTGATGAACATGTAGAGTATAATCCACAGCTGTTTCTATTGCCTATGAAAGATTGGTATCTACGGTCTAATTTCCAAAATGGAAAGCAGGTGGGAGGTCGTATCAAATACGTTTGGCTCTTTTCAATAATAGGCGTTTTTGTTCTCTTATTGGCATGTATCAACTTTATGAATCTTAGTACGGCACGTTCTGAGAAAAGAGCCAAAGAGGTAGGCATACGAAAAACCATCGGTTCACAAAGAAACCAATTGATCAAGCAATTTTTGGGAGAGTCCTTTTTGGTGGTCACATTTGCCTCGGTCATAGCTCTGTTCATCGTCTTACTTTCCCTAAACGGATTCAATGAATTGGCCAGAAAAGAAATCGTTTTTCCTTGGAGCAACCCCCTCTTTTGGTTGGTCTCATTGGGATTCATCCTTTTTACTTCTCTATTGGCCGGCAGCTATCCTGCACTATATCTCTCTTCTTTTAGACCTGTGGATGTTTTAAAGGGAACCTTCAAAGCGGGAAGACACGCGGCAACCCCAAGAAAAATTCTGGTCGTGCTTCAATTCACGGTCTCTGTGGCATTTATTATTGGAACTGTGATTGTCATGCAGCAAATCAACTATGCCAAAAATCGCCCAGTAGGGTATGATAAAGAAGGTTTGGTCCAGATTCCTACTTTTAGTCAAGACTTCGAAGGAAAATACGACCTAATGCGAAGCGAATTTTTATCTTCAGGCGCAGCTATAGAAATGTCATCGTCCAGTAGTCCTACCACACGAATTTGGTCGAACCGAAGTGGTTTTACTTGGGAAGGCAAGCCAGATACTTTTCAAGAAGACTTTGCTTACACCTATGTCTCACCCGAATATGCAAAATCCTTAAATCTAAAAATAGTTCAGGGAAGAGATTTTTCCAGAGATTTTGCCACGGATTCTCTGGCGATACTTATCAATGAGACAGCGGTTAAGTATATGGGGCTTGAAAATCCTATCGGAGTTATTCTCAGGGATACCGATGAGGAGGACCCCGACCCCCCATTGACCATCATTGGGGTAGTTCAAGATGTCATCGCCTTTTCACCTTACGAACCTGTGAAGCAAGCGGTTTATGAATACGACAGGGAAGGCGAGGGAAGTTTTTACAACCTTAGGCTAAATCCAAAGCAAAGTGCAAGTCAGAACATGGCTATTATCGAACGCGTGTTTAAAAAGCATTTCCCTAGTATTCCGTTTCAATTTGATTTTGTGGACGAAGAATACGGCGCAAAATTTGCTGCGGAAGAGCGTGTCGGTACCCTATCGGGAATTTTTACGGCTCTTGCTATTCTTATCAGCTGTCTTGGGCTTTTTGGTCTCACTTCCTTTGTTGCCGAACAGCGCACCAAAGAAATTGGAGTACGCAAGGTACTAGGGGCCTCTGTGCTTCAGGTTTGGAATATGCTCTCCAAGGACTTTTTAAAATTGGTGGTGATTTCGTGCTTTATTGCCGTTCCCATTGCCTATTACATTATGAACGGATGGTTACAGGAGTATCCCTATCGTGTAATTCTTAAGTGGTGGGTTTTTGCGCTCGCTATGATTGGAGCCTTGCTAGTAACCATGGTTACGATTAGCTTTCAAGCCGTAAGGGCTGCCAAAGCCAATCCAATAAAAAGTTTACGTACGGAATAAAAACAATATTATGCTTTTACAACTCAACAATATATTTAAATGGGTCAACTCGGGAGGACAACGCATCTTTCTCTTAAAAGACATCAATCTTCAGGTTGAACAGGGCGAGTTTATTTCTATAATGGGGCCTTCAGGTTCAGGAAAATCAACCTTGTTGAATGTTATCGGAATGCTCGACGGTTTTAATGAAGGAGAGTACCAGTTTTTGGAAGAACCCGTTCACACCTTAAAGGAAAAACATAGGGCGAACCTTTATAAGGAATATATCGGTTTTGTGTTTCAATCGTATCATCTTCTGGACGATTTAACGGTAAAAGAAAATCTGGAAATGCCCTTGCTTTACAAAAAGTTTAAGTCCTCAGAGAGAAAAGCCATGGTTGCGGACATGCTTGACCGTTTCAATATTGTTGGGAAAAAAGACCTTTTTCCGGCTCAACTCAGTGGAGGGCAGCAGCAACTTGTGGGTATCGCCCGAGCGTTGATTTCCAATCCAAAATTGATTCTTGCCGATGAACCAACGGGGAATTTGAATTCAAAGCAAGGTGAAGAAATCATGGGTCTTTTTAAGCAGTTGAATGACGAAGGGGTGACCATAATTCAAGTGACCCACTCCGAAAAAAATGCAGCCTATGGTTCACGGATAATCAACCTGCTGGATGGAAGAATGATTTAGGAAGCCATTTCAACCAATTTTTGGCCAACTAGGGTTCCCAAGGCTACACCCATTCCTCCAAGTCTTACTCCACAAAAAACATGGTCTGAGATAGCTTGAATTATCGGTTTCTTTTGAGGACCCACGCCCATGATTCCACTCCACCGTTTCTCAATCGTGAACGTATGTTTTGGAAGAATCACTTCTCTTAAAAGATGTTCCAATGCATTTTGAATCAGGTCGGTTTCTCCCAATTCTGAGGTTTGTTCTCCTTTGAAATCGAGGTTTCGTCCCCCACCCAAAAGGATGCGGTTTTCGACATTCCTGAAATAATAATACCCCTCATCCAAATGAAAAGTCCCCTTTATATCCAAATCTGCGATAGGTTCTGTAATCAAAACCTGGGCTCTTGCCGGTTTTACTTGCTGATTTTCTAGAAATTGGTGGGCAAATCCGTTGGTTGCTACCAAAACCTTCTTGCTTTTTAGTTCAAAATGCTGGGTAAGAATGGCTGCCTGACCGCCAGTATCCTCAATTTTCTGAACATTGGTGCCATTCAATATCAAGATATCATTGGAGGTACATTTTTTTAGTAGCCCCAACATCATACGTCCTGTATCCAATTGACCTTCATATTTATGGGTAATGTAGGTGTTCTGTATATCCTTAAAACCAAATTTGTTATCGGTCTCTACAAAAGCATCGTCTTCAAAAATAGGTTTCAGCAAGTTATTGACGTATTCCATCTTTTCAATACATGTTGAAAACAACTCTTTGTCTTTCTTCAAAAAAACCTCATGTCCCCCCCATTGCCGATACTTTAAGACCTCATCCCCCAATAATTCTCTCAACGTTTGAATGCCTTCCCTTCGCTCTTTGACCAAATCGATTACCTCCTGCTCGGTATGATGCGTTAAATCAGAAAGGATTTCAGAAATACTTCCAAAGCAGGCAAAACCGGCATTTTTGGTACTGGCTCCTTGTGGGAGAATCCCCTTTTCCAATACCAAAACCTTAGCTTTGGGGTTTCTCTCCTTTAGAAATAGCGCACAGGAAAGCCCTACAATTCCGCTACCGATTACAGTGAAATCTATGTTGTCTAGCCAGCTTTTATGTTCCCAGTAGCTTAAATTCATTCAATAAAAAACCCCGAGAATATCGGGGCTTGGTTTAATATAAATATTTTGGGTCCATTTCAAAATCTTCCATGAACTTGGTGGTATAGTTGCCAGCAAGATAATCAGGATGGTCCATTAGTTGCCTGTGGAAAGGAATGGTAGTTTTTATCCCCTCGATCACAAACTCGTCCAATGCCCTACGCATTTTGTTGATGGCTTCCTCGCGTGTTTGTGCCGTAGTAATCAACTTGGCAATCATAGAATCATAGTTGGGTGGAATTCTATATCCGCTATAAACATGGGTGTCCAATCGCACCCCATGCCCGCCGGGTGTGTGAAGCGTGGTAATGACACCTGGGGAAGGCCTAAAATCATTGTACGGGTCTTCTGCGTTAATCCTGCACTCTATGGAATGTAGTTTCGGAATGTAATTCTTCCCAGAAATCGGCACACCTCCCGCAACAAGAATTTGCTCCCGAATCAAATCGTAATCAACCACCTGTTCGGTTATCGGATGCTCCACCTGAATCCTAGTGTTCATTTCCATGAAATAGAAATTCCGGTGTTTGTCTACCAAAAATTCCACAGTACCAGCACCTTCATATTTTATGTATTCGGCAGCCTTAACCGCAGCAGCACCCATTTCTTCCCGTAGTTTGTCTGTCATGAATGGGGAAGGTGTCTCCTCTGTCAGTTTTTGATGCCTACGTTGTACGGAACAATCTCTTTCAGAAAGGTGACATGCCTTACCATATTGATCACCTACAACCTGAATTTCAATATGTCGAGGTTCCTCAATCAGTTTTTCCATGTACATTCCCCCATTTCCAAAGGCAGCGGTAGCCTCTTTCACGGCACTTTCAAAATTGCTCTCCAGTTCATCTTCGCTCCAGATCGCGCGCATTCCCTTTCCTCCACCTCCAGCGGTTGCCTTGATCATCACGGGGTATCCCATTTTCTTTGCGGTCTTTTTGGCATCTTCGGCATCTTTTAGGAGACCTTCAGAACCCGGAATTGTAGGTACTCCCGCTTTTTTCATGGTTTCCTTGGCGGTGGCCTTGTCTCCCATTTTATCAATTTGCTCTCCTGAAGCGCCAATGAATTTTATTTCATGCTCCGCGCATATTTTTGAAAACTTCGAGTTTTCTGAAAGAAATCCGTAACCAGGATGGATTGCATCGGCATTGGTTATCTCAGCAGCTGCAATGATATTTGGGATTTTGAGATATGACTCGCTGCTGGGGGCCGGACCTATACAAACTGCTTCATCTGCAAACCTTACATGAAGACTTTCTTCATCTGCCTTTGAATACACGGCCACGGTCTTTATACCCATTTCCTTGCAGGTTCGAATAATTCGAAGTGCAATTTCTCCCCTATTGGCTATTAATACTTTTTTGAACATAGTCCCTAGAATTTCAATGGCACATTTGAAATTCGATAAATCATTCGAATTTTAAATGTATCCGTTAAGGCTTTATTTAAGAAGGATCAACTAAAAATAAAGGTTGGTCGAATTCCACCGGGGAAGAGTCCTCAACCAATACTTTTACAATCTTTCCTGAAACTTCAGACTCGATATCATTGAAGAGTTTCATTGCTTCAATTACACAAAGAACATCTCCTTGATTGATGGTACTCCCAACCTCAACAAAAGGCGGTTTGTCAGGAGAAGGCTTTCGGTAGAAAGTACCAATTATTGGGGATTTAATGGTAATGTATTTGGAATCGTCATCAGCCGAAGCTTCATTTGTAGGAGCTGGTGCTGCTGGCTCTGGTGCCGCTGGTACCGGTGCTGTAGGAGCTGCTGGTGCTTGGGCCATAGGTATCTGTTGTACTATGGTGGTTTCGGGTACAGATGGACTGCTTCCCGTGCGGATGGTGATTTTCACATCTTCCATCTCCAATTTTACTTCACTAGCCCCAGACTTGGCTACGAATTTGATTAAACTTTGAATTTCCTTAATGTCCATGGAATATGATTTAGTTAGTCGTGTTTTAAGAATTATATGCCCATTTCAGGTAAATGGCTCCCCAGGTAAACCCTCCCCCAAATGCCGCAAAAATAAGGTTGTCTCCCTTTTTCAATTGCTTTTCGTAATCATGAAGCAATAAAGGCAGGGTGGCTGAAGTGGTATTCCCATATTTATGAATGTTCACCATTACCTTATCTGCATCAAGACCCATTCGGTTACCCGTAGCATCAATAATGCGTTTATTCGCCTGATGCGGGACCAACCATTGTACATCTTCATGTGTCAAATCGTTGCGGTCCATTACAAGTTTGGAAACATCGGCCATATTTGACACTGCAAATTTGAAAACGGACTTACCATCCTGATGAACAAAGTGCTGCTTGTTCTTCACTGTTTCCTCGGAAGCAGGAAGAATGGAACCACCTGCTTCAATCTTCAAGAACTGACGTCCAATCCCATCAGAACGAAGATGCTCATCTTGTAGTCCAAGGCCATCTTCATTGGGTTCAAAAAGCACTGCTCCTGCTCCGTCACCAAATATGATACATGTAGTTCTATCCGTATAATCAATGATTGAGGACATCTTGTCCGCTCCAATCAACAATACCTTTTTATAACGCCCCGATTCAATGTAGCTTGCAGCAGTGGACATACCGTACAAAAAACTGGAACAGGCCGCTTGCAAATCATAAGCAAATGCATTCTTTGCTCCTATTTCTGAGGCCACATAAGCCGCAGTGGCCGCTACTGGCATATCTGGGGTTGCCGTCGCCATCAGTATGAAGTCAATCTCAAGAGGGTCAACTCCTCTCTTATTCAATAAATGCTCGGCTGCTTTGATGGCCATAAAGGAAGTTCCGGCATTCTCTTCCTTTAAGATTCGACGTTCCTTGATTCCCGTTCGTGTTGTTATCCATTCATCATTGGTATCTACCATGGTCTCCAACACTTTGTTGGACAAAACGAAGTCTGGAACATATGCTCCTACAGCGGTAATCGCTGCTGTTGTTTTTTTCATACTAGTGCCTTTCTCTGTCAAAAAGTTTAAAATTTGACCAAAAAGTGGTGAAAATTACTCAAATTATATGACTTTTTGGTCAAAATCAGCTTGTTTTTGAAAATCCTTATAAGCATAAAAAAACTCCCGCTAACAACGATAGCGGGAGTTTATAAAATTCGATATTTTCTTTTAGGCAGCAGACTCTTCTTCGGTCTTGTCAATCAAAACCTGGCCTCGGTAATAAAGCTTTCCTTCGTGCCAGTGTGCCCTGTGGTATAGATGCATTTCTCCAGTGGCTGGGTCTGTGGCTATGGTAGGCATGCTTGCCTTATAATGGGTCCTTCTTTTGTCCCTTCTTGTTTTTGATGTCTTTCTTTTAGGATGTGCCATTGTAACCTATTTCTCCGTTAGTAATTTTTTCAAATCATCCCATCTGGGATCTGTATTTTCTGATTCTTTTTTCTCCTCTTTTGGTTGCAATTCATCAAGTTTGTCCAAAACCTCTGATTGTAATGTACCGTCAATCACACCGGGATGAACCTTTTTTGGAGGTATGGCCAAAACCAACATTTCATAAACGTATTGCGAGATATCGAATTGATGCTCTCCATGGGGAAGAATCAAAATCTCATCATTTTCGTCGTTGAATTCCTCTCCAAACTTTATGACCAAATCCAGATGGGCGGTAATGGGCTGTTCGAAAGGTTCTCCCGTAACGTCGCAATCCACATTTACCTCGCCATGGGATTTTAATTCCAACTCCATCATATTGTTCATTTTGTTCAATATGGCGGAGACTTTCAAATTGACCCCATTGAATTCTTGATAACCAAAAGATTCAAAGAACGTATTGTTAATCGCATAATCAAACTCGTGTTTCCCTAACTTCAATCCTGAAAAAGGAATAAAAAACTCCTTTAGCTTCTTCATCTTACACTTAATGTTTGTGCTCCAGCCTTTAAGGCGGGTGCAAAGATACTATTTATTTAGAAACGAGCAATCTATTTGCAATAAATTGGCATCTAGAATCAGCTCACTTTTCTTGCTTTTTGTTTTTGTAAGGGATTTTTCATTAGCTCCCTGTATTCTCTTCGGTTCCGTAATATTTGAATTGCCTTAAAAACCGCCTCCTTAAAAGAACTTGCATCGGCAACACCCTTACCTGCAATCTCATAGGCCGTACCATGATCTGGAGACGTTCTTACCTTATTCAGTCCAGCTGTATAATTAACCCCTTTTCCAAAGGAAAGCGTTTTGAACGGAATCAACCCTTGGTCATGGTAAGCGGCTAAAATGGCATCGAAGCTTTTGTAGCTATTACTGCCGAAAAAGCTGTCGGCCGAATAAGGGCCATATACCAAGATTCCTTCATCGAACAATTCCCTCAAGGTCGGTTTCAATATCTTATCATCTTCTTCACCTATGGTGCCATCATCACCGCTATGTGGGTTGATGCCCAAAACCGCTATTTTGGGGCGTCTTATACCAAAATCCATTCGAAGGGACTCTTCAATGGTTTTTACTTTTTCTCTTACCAGTTTTGGGGTTATGGCATTCGCTACCTCCTTTACAGCAATGTGATCGGTCAAAAGTCCCACACGAAGCTCATCGGCCACCATGAACATAAGGCTATTACCTTCCAGTTGCTGATCGAGAAAATCGGTGTGGCCCGGAAACCCAAAATCATCAGATTGAATATTCTTCTTGTTGATCGGTGCCGTAACAAGGACGTCAATTTTGTCGGTCTTTAAGTCGGCCACTGCCGCCTTCAGGGATTTTATTGCATACTTGCCCGCTTCTTCCGAAGCCGTTCCAAATTCGATTCTTGGAGTTTCCTTCCAAACATTGACCACATTGATTTTTCCCTCGACGGCTTGGGAAGCATCTTTTATCCCATTGAAATTTATGCTTAGTCCCAGGGCCGACTTTTGTTGCGAAATCATTTTATTGGAGGCGTAGATCACTGGCGTACAGAAATCCAGCATTCTAGGGTCTTCAAAAGTTTTAAAAACTACCTCACAACCAATACCATTAAAATCCCCAATGGAAACACCCAACTTTATTTTTTCTTTTTCCCCCATAGAATAAACCCCTATATACCTACTTTTGCATTACAAAATTACTCAATTATACCATCACATGTTTACAGGAATCGTAGAGACCTTGGGAACTGTTCAAAAGCTTCGAAAAGAAGGCGATAATCTACATATTTCAATACGTTCCGAAATAACCCCGGAACTCAAAATTGACCAGAGCGTTTCACACAACGGCGTTTGTTTGACCGTTGTTTCGGTGGATGGGGATATCTATACCGTTACTGCAATTGAGGAGACTCTGAACAAAACGAATTTAGGTCATCTTGTTGAGGGTGATACGGTAAATCTAGAAAGGGCGATGAAAATGGGTGCTCGATTAGATGGTCACATTGTACAAGGCCATGTGGACCAAACCGCCACCTGCATCTCAGTGGATGAAAGGGACGGTAGTTGGATATTCGGGTTTGAATATGATTCCCAATCTAATAATACAACCATTGAAAAGGGATCCATTACCGTGGATGGGGTGAGTTTAACCGTTGTTGACTCTGGAAAATCCCATTTCAGCGTGGCGATAATACCGTATACTTTTGAACACACTCGCTTCAATTCCTACAAAAAAGGAACCGTCGTTAATTTAGAATTTGATGTTATCGGAAAATATGTTGCCAAATTGATGCAACTTCGCGAATAATCAAATCAACTTGCTGATTTTTCTCCAAACAAAGGTTAATGCAAGAGCCGAAATAACTACCAAAACAGTCAATCCTATGGCCAAGGTATAGTTGCCGTAAATCCAGTTTCCCGTGGCAAAAAGGCATCCATACACAAATATGCAACCCAAAATCATTGCCAAAATACCCTGCGGAACGGACCATTTTTCAGTATCAAGACTTGGGTCATGGCCATCCATTTCTGCTCTTATTTTCTTCCAACCTGGCCCACCTGGGGAAGTCTTTTTATAAAAACTCTTCAAGACTTTTTTGGATTCAGAAGGGGTAATATACATTACCAGAAGCCATGCGATGGTCGTAATTAAAACCACCATTGGGAATTTGGTCCATGCCGGGAGCCAACCTACACTTTCTTCCGAACCAAAAAGTAAGGTTCCTAAACTTCCAAAATTGAAAAGTATAGAAACTATTCCGGACACAAACATAGCTGCTATTTCGCTCCAAGCATTGATGCGCCACCAGAACCAGCGAAGAATGAAAATGAGTCCCGTCCCAGCTCCAAACATAATGATGATATCAAATAACTGCACCGCATTGGTCAAGGCAAGGGCGAAAAGAGCGCTTAGTACCATCAAAACAATCGTAGTGATCCGTCCTACATTTACCAATTCTTTCTCCGAGGCGTTTTTCCTAATCTGTTGTTTATAAAAATCGTTTACAACGTACGAAGACCCCCAATTTAAATGCGTGGAAATTGTGGACATATAAGCAGCCCCAAGAGACGCCAAGACCAGCCCCAACAATCCAGAGGGAAGTTTGGTCAACATTGCAGAATAGGCCAAATCTTCCCCTAGTTTGCTTTCTTCAATATTGGGAAAAGCAATTTTGATGCTCTCTAAGTCGGGAAAAACCACCAGTGATGCCAAGGCCACCAAAATCCATGGCCATGGACGCAGTGCATAATGCATCACATTGAAGAAAAATGTGGCTCCCACTGCATGGTTTTCATTCTTTGCTGCCAACATTCTTTGGGCAATATATCCTCCGCCGCCAGGTTCCCCTCCAGGATACCAAGAACTCCACCATTGTACGGCTAGTGGTATAACAAGCACTGACATCAATGCTTCTGTATCGGAAAATTCCGGGAAAAATGACATTTTACGCTGTACCAAATCATTTTGAAGAACATTGTTCAAGCCCCCTACTTCGGGTAAGTTGACCAAATAGATTGCTGCCCCAATAGAGCCGGCCATGGCTACGAAAAAAAGCACAAAATCAGTATAGACCACCCCTCTG
>NZ_JANQIH010000196.1 GCF_028282265.1 Allomuricauda sp. | reverse complement strand
CGTTGGGGCCTTGACTGAGAATTATGGTTCCCAAATGGTTGCCAATTTTTCGAACTACGGCCATCAAAATGTAGATGTCTTTGCTCCGGGAGCTGGTATTTATTCTACGCTACCCAATAATTCTTATGATTTTCAGGGAGGTACTTCCATGGCTGCGCCCGCAGTAGCAGGAATTGCAGCTTTGGTTCGATCTTATTACCCCAACCTTCCAGCTTCACAAGTGAAGCAGATTTTAATGGAATCTGGGTTAGGCACCAAGACCTCCGTAATCGTATCAGGTGATGAATCCAAGCCCAATACTTTTGATCAGATTTCGAAATCTGGTAAAATGGTAAACGCGTTCAACGCCTTACTACTGGCCGACAATATTTCAAAAGGAAAACAGACGCTTGCATCAAACAGTAGATAACATGAAGAACATATTTATTTGTATCGCTTGGATCTTCATTCCATTTTCCTGTTTGAATGCACAAAAAGGTGCCGGATATTGGCAACAGCATGTGGACTACACCATGGAGGTAGATATGGATGTGGAGACCTTTAAATATACAGGAACACAAAAATTGGTCTACACCAATAACTCCCCAGATGCTCTGAATCGGGTTTTTTATCATTTGTATTTTAATGCTTTTCAGCCAGGAAGCGAGATGGACATTCGCCTGCAGAATGTCAAGGACCCAGATAAAAGGATGATGGAAAATGGGGAAAGTAGAATCGCTAAACTTTCAGAAACAGAAATGGGACACCTGCACGCTACTTCTTTAAAACAAGATGGTCAAGATGTGCAGTACAATGAGGAAGGTACTATTTTGGTAGTGGATTTAGCAAAACCTATTCCTCCTGGTTCCAAAACAACCCTGGAAATGACGTTTGAAGGCCAAGTTCCGCTTCAAATCAGAAGAGCTGGCCGGAACAACAGGGAGGGTGTGGCCCTCTCAATGAGCCAATGGTATCCCAAACTCTCCGAATACGACAACGAAGGTTGGCATGCCAACCCTTACATCGCTAGGGAATTTCATGGTGTTTGGGGTGACTTTGACTTAAAACTTACTATCGACAAAGATTACACCGTCGGTGGTTCAGGCTATTTACAAAACCCTCAAGAAATTGGCCATGGTTATGAAGCTCCGGGAACGAAGGTGAAAACTAAAGGCAAAAAGCTTACTTGGCATTTTGTGGCCCCCAACGTACATGACTTTATGTGGGCCGCAGACCCAGATTATATTCATGATGTCGTGGAAATGAAGGATGGGCCAACTCTTCATTTTTTCTATAAAAATGATGAGGAAATTCTCGAGAACTGGAAGAACCTTCAAGCAAAAACCGAAGAAACCATGCGTTTTTTCAGTAAAAACATAGGAAAATACCCCTATGAGCAGTATTCCGTAGTCCAAGGAGGCGATGGGGGTATGGAGTATGCCATGAGTACCCTGATTACCGGGAAACGACAATTTTCCAGTTTGGTGGGGGTTACGGTCCATGAAATGGCTCATTCTTGGTTTCAGCACGTTCTGGCCACCAATGAATCTAAATACGAGTGGATGGATGAAGGTTTCACCACGTTCATCAGCGACCTTTGTATGAACGAAATCATGGGTCAGAACAAAGACAATCCTTTTGAAGGTTCTTACAAAGGCTACTACGCCTTGGTGAATTCAGGCTTGGAACACCCACAGACCACGCATGCCGACCGCTATGCCACGAACTTTGCTTACGGCATAGCTGCGTATAGCAAAGGCTCCATTTTTCTGTCCCAATTGGGATATATCATAGGACAGGATAAATTAATGGAGACCATTCGAAAATACTTCGAAGACTTTAAGTTCACTCACCCTGTTCCCAATGATATAAAACGAACCGCCGAAAAGGTTTCGGGCATGCAATTGGATTGGTATTTGACCGACTGGACCCAAACCACAAACACCATAGACTACGCAGTTAAAAGCGTAGCATCGGATGGGAATGGAACCAAGGTCGAGCTCGAGCGGATTGGCCTCATGCCCATGCCGTTGGATATTTTGATGGTTTACACTGATGGGACACAAGAAACCTTTTACGTGCCACTTCAGTTGATGCGGGGGGAAAAAGATAATCCCTATCCTCAATTACCAAGAACCGTTTTAGATGATTGGGCTTGGGGCTACCCAACCTATGATTTTGTTGTAGATAGGCCTTTGGGTGATATTACTGCCATTGTTTTAGATCCATCACAGCTGATGGCTGATGTCAATGGTGAAAACAATGTCTACCAAGCCAATCCTTAAGGTTGTTGTTTTTTGGAGATTGTGCTGTCCCCTTAAGGGGACGTCAGGGGTGTCCTTCTAGATAATGCCTAAAATATTTACTTGTAACTTACCACAAATTGCATTGTTTTGCTTACAGTAAAGGTCTCCCGTGAGAAACAAAATAATACCATACAATCCTAAGCTAAAGGAATATGCGCGTACGTTGAGAAAGAACAGTACCCTGTCCGAGATTTTGCTATGGCAACAAATAAAACAGCGTGCCTTGGGTGTTCAGTTTCATCGTCAAATACCTCTACTGGAATATATTGTGGATTTTTATTGTCATGAACTGCAATTGGCCATTGAAATTGATGGAAGCTCGCATGACCATAAATATGATTATGATGCCAAAAGAGCAGGGCAGCTCGAAAAATGGGGTGTAAATATCATGCGCTTTTCCGATAACGATGTAAAAAAGCAAATGCCAAATGTGCTATGTGCCATTCAGGAAAAGGTGAATCAGTTGTTGGAAAACACCCCTAAAGTCCCCTCTAGGGGACATGCAACGGATGATGTGAATCAGCCTATTTTTACCTTTCCAAAAAAGGAAAAACTTACCAACAAAAGGGTTTTCGAGACTCTTTTTAGTGAGGGTTCCAGCCTCAGAAGGTTTCCTTTACAGCTACGGTATTTAAAAGTATCCCCCGCTGAAGAGGGCAATAGTAAAGTGGCCTTTTCCGCACCAAAAAGAAACTTCAAAAGCGCCGTAGAAAGAAATCGCATTAAACGCTTGGTTCGTGAAGCGTATCGCCTTAACAAACCCATGATATTTAACAACATAGAGGGAAATTTTGCGTTTCTATTTTTATATCTTGGTAAGAAGAAGCCCGTTTATTCAGAAGTCGAACAGGCGATGAAACAACTTTTGAAAGACTTCCTCAGAAAAGAGTCCCATGAGAAAAATTACTAAGAAGCATGTCTTGATTCCTTTGGTTGCCATCACTTTTTTGGTGGTAGGTAGCAGTTTTAAAAGTGATTTCTTTGAGATTGCGAAGCAGATAGAAATTTTCACTACCCTTTTCAAAGAGCTCAACATGAACTATGTGGATGAAACCAATCCAGCCGAGCTCATGGACTCTGCCATTAAGAACATGTTGGACGAATTGGACCCCTACACCCAATTCATGAATGAACAGGATGTGGAATCCTACCGAATCAATAACGCCGGCGAATATTCCGGGATTGGAGCCCTGGTTCGTTCATACGAAAGCAAGCTCTTGATTGTGGAGCCCTACAAAGGTTATCCGGCCGATAAAGCGGGACTGAAAGCTGGGGATGAGATCATCAAAATCGGGGAAACTTTGGTTTCGGACTTCGATGACAACGCAGGCGAGCTTTTAAAAGGAGCAAACGGTACAAGCGTTGATATTACTTTCGTTCGCCAAGGAGAGACCAAAACCGCAACTTTAGAGCGAGAAGGAGTTGAAGTAGACGCGGTGCCCTATTATGGAATGATAGATGATGAAACCGGTTATATCGTTTTGTCCAGATTTAATCGAAAGGCTTCTAGCCAAACAAAATCAGCCATGCAGGACCTAAAGGGAAAAGGGATGTCTAGACTGGTTCTGGATTTAAGGGGAAATCCCGGCGGATTGCTTAACGAAGCAGTTAATGTAACCAATCTTTTTGTGCCCAAAGGGGAGCTTATTGTTACCACAAAATCAAAAGTCAAAAAATTCAACCAAACCTACCGCACAAAAAATCAGCCCGAAGATTTAGATATTCCTTTGGTGGTATTGATTGATGGCGGAAGCGCTTCGGCAAGTGAAATTGTTTCGGGAGGACTTCAAGATTTAGACCGTGCCGTCATTGTAGGGGCTCGTAGTTTTGGTAAAGGATTGGTCCAGCGTCCCTTGAAACTTACCTATGGAACGCAATTGAAGGTGACCATCTCAAGGTATTATACGCCTTCGGGGCGGTGTATTCAGTCATTGGATTATTGGAACCGTGATGAAGAGGGTAATGCTGTCCGCAATACTAAGTTCAGTGAGTTTACCACCAGAAATGGTAGAAAGGTACAAGATGGAGGCGGGGTAATGCCGGACGTAGAGATAAAGAGCTTAAAATCCAATACTCTGATTGATGCGCTCAAAAGCAATAATATAGTATTTGACTTTGCCACCGACTACTATTACAATCACACTTTGGGCTCTGTGAATGACTTTGCATTTAAACAAGAAGATTACAGCGCTTTTAAACGTTTTGCCCAGGATGAAGGCTTTACTTTCAAAACTAAAACCGAGGAACTCTTGGAAGAGTCCATCAATCAAGAGGAGCATTTATTGGGCGCAGAGGTTCAAGGTAAATACAAAGATTTGCTATTGGCCTTAAACCGAGGTAAATTCTCTGCTTTGGATACGTACGAAAAGGAAATTCAGAAGAATTTGGAAGATGAGATTATCAAAAGATACTTCTACCGTGAGGGTCTTTATGATTATTATTTGACCCATGACGATGCCATTTTAACGGCCACAACCTTACTGGCTGATCAAAAGGCATACGGCCAAATTTTACAATAATGATTGCACACAGAATTTTAAATAAATGTATTCTTCTGTTTTTGTTTCCTCTTTTTGTTGCGGCTCAAGAAGAGTCAAAAGCATCGCAAGAGCTTTTCGTAGCGTTATATACAACGGGTTCATCTTGGGATAAGGAAAAGTCTCCTGGTCAACAGTCTTATTTTAAGGAGCATTCAGCGTTTCTTTCTGGGCTTCGTAAGGATAGTGTCATCGTTTTGGGTGCACGGTACAGTGATACCGGAATGCTTGTTCTAAAGGCGCAAAGCCTTCAAGCTGCAACAGATTTACTTCAATCAGATATTGCTGTAAAGGAAAAGCTTTTTAATGTAGAGGTACATACCTTCAATCCATTTTATAAAGGATGTCTTGATTAGGACCGTCGTTGGTCAATCTCAAAAACAAATTCTATTTTTAGGCATGAATCGACTTAAAGTCTGTGAGCTTTTTGCAGGAGTTGGCGGTTTTCGCTTGGGGCTGGAAAAAACCAATCATTTTGAGGTCATCTGGAGTAATCAATGGGAGCCTTCAACCAAAATCCAACATGCTTCTATGGTCTATGAGGCTCGGTTCGGGTCTGAAAACCATTCCAATAGCAATATTGAGGAAATCGCAACCGCGGACATTCCTAATCATGATGTTTTGGTCGGAGGGTTTCCTTGCCAAGATTATTCGGTAGCGACCTCATTAAAGAATTCGAAGGGCTTATTGGGAAAAAAGGGCGTGCTTTGGTGGTCCATTCATCGCATTCTTTCTGAAAAGAGACAAAAACCAAAATATCTTTTCCTTGAAAATGTTGATCGTTTACTAAAATCTCCAGTCAAACAACGGGGACGTGATTTTGCCATTATGTTGCGAAGTCTTTCCGATTTAGGCTATGCGGTTGAGTGGCGGGTCATCAATGCAGCTGATTATGGAATGCCCCAAAGGAGGAGACGCGTTTTTTTGCTCGGATATCACCAATCATCACGGGTTTTTGATTGTATAAAGGAAATATCTCCCACAGCGTGGCTAAATACCTCAGGAACCTTTGCAGAGGCCTTTCCCTCCAGTTCGGACTCCAAGGAACCTGCTGGTTTTGAGCTCGATAAAAGCATTTTAGAGATTTCTGAGCACTTTAATCTCTCTGGTTCTAAATCACCTTTTTTTAATTCTGGGTTATGTGTCGATGGAAAGGTATATACCAAAAATGTTCTTCCCATTTTTGATGGACAAACCATATGTTTGGGAGAAATCCTGGAAAATGGGTCTGTTGAAGATGCCTTTTTTATTCCCGAATCTGAGTTGGACAAGTGGCAGTATCTGAAAGGTAGCAAAAAGGAAGTGAGACGGACAAAAAATGGTTTCAGCTATAATTATAGCGAAGGATCCATGACTTTCCCGGATGCCCTTGACCAGCCTTCAAGAACCATAATTACGGGAGAGGGGGGTAAATCACCCTCGCGTTTCAAACATGTAGTAAAAACGTCAGAGGGGTACCGCCGCTTATCCCCCGTTGAGCTGGAGCGTTTAAACATGTTTCCCGATGACCACACCAAGCTCGATGGGATCTCCGACGTTAAAAGAGCATTTTTTATGGGCAACGCCCTTGTAGTTGGAGTTGTTGAAAAAACCGGACATGCACTTCACAAAAAAATAGTTGAGTTTGAAAAGTAATTTTCATTCCGACCTTGAAAGGGAAAAAAGATTATCCCACTTTCTTGATAAGTGCTACGCACAACACTTAAAACATTATCATTTTTCAAGAGTTTCTGAACTAAGGGAACAGTTGGCAGGCACCGATGTGATTTTTCAGCATAAGAAAACCAAATGCTCCTATAGGGTCGACGAAAAATCACAATTGGATTATATTAATGAACGGCTCCCCACCTTTGCATTTGAGCTTTTCTATGAGAAAAATGGGGAATTGAAACAGGGTTGGCTGTTTGATGAAAAGAAAAAGACAGATTTCTACGCCTTGGTTACCAGTATTTTTTCAGAAGACAATCAATATTTTACCTCTTGCGACATTACTTTTGTAAACCGGAAAAAGTTGATACAATTTCTAGAAAAACAGCATCTTTCTTTTAGCAAGATAAAACAGATTGTTTTACCCCAAATGGGTTTTCACGGCAAAATGCATCTTGACTCATTAAATCCCTCGGGTGAAGGATACATTTACTTTTCCCATAGGAATAAGGCTGAAAAACCCATTAATTTGATTCTTCATCTCGATTTCTTACGTAAAATAAAAGTGGCCAAGCGGCTTATTTAATCATTCTGACGTGTGGAATGCCATCTTCGAGGTATTCACTGCCATGGCTTGAAAAACCTAAATCTGAATAGAACTTTTTAAGATAGGTTTGTGCTGAAAGCTCTATGGTGCTATTTGGAAATCTTTGATTCACTTCGGAAATGGTAGCTTCCATAATCTGTTTGCCATAACCCAATTTTCTTCCCTCTTTCGCTACCACTACCCTTCCAATAGCAGCATTATCAAAGTAATCTCCTGGCTTAAATATTCTTGCATATGCTATTATAGATGCCTCGTTTTGGCCCAAAACATGAAGGGCTTTATCATCTTTATCATCCAAATCTTGATAAGCACAATTTTGTTCGACCACAAAAACCTCATTGCGAAGCCTCAAGATTTCGTACAACTCTTTCTTCGTCAGCTCAGAAAATGTCTTGATAATTATTTCCATCAGTCCTGCACTATTACTTGTTTGGAATCACATTTATCAAACTCTGGTTGAATGTTTACATGATTGATTCCGTGTTTGTGATATACGTGCTCTTCTATTTGAGTCAAAATCTTGTCGAATTCCGAGAGTTTGATATCCTCTTTAAAATCAATATGGGCTTCTAAATGAATTTCATCCTCGTTAAGTTGCCAAATATGAACATGATGCACATTTTTTACAGGTTCAATTTCACAAATTGATGCTACGATATCGTCAATCACAATAGATTTCGGTGTGAACAGCATCAAAACTTTCGTAGAATCCTTCAAAAGATCATAACCCATATATATCAAATACATCCCTATTGCCAGTGTGAGCGCAGCGTCGACCCAATACATTTGAAACCACTTCATTAGCCACCCCCCCATAAATACTGCGATAGAGGCCATCATATCGGTTAACAGATGCAGATAGGCAGATTTCATATTCATATTTTCCTTGGAGTCCTTCCGAAGCAATAACACACTAAATCCATTGGCTAAAATTCCCA
>NZ_JANQIH010000193.1 GCF_028282265.1 Allomuricauda sp. | reverse complement strand
CAAGGTACACAAGGTGAGCAAGGAGAACAGGGTGAACAAGGAAATCCTGGTACTGCCAACGTTATCTATTCCGATTGGATTGATTCAGAATTCGATGATAACATACTCACAACCAATGACTCCTTTAGCATAGATGTGCAAGATTTGACCGATGCGATTATCAATGAAGGGGCTATATTGGTGTTCGGCAGGTCTTTTCCCGCGCCCGCGACCAATGATACTGATGTATATGCCCTGCCCGTTGTCTTTGGAGCGGCACGACAACAATCGTATTATTTCAGGGCTGAACAAGCTACCCAACTTGATATTGTCGTGGTGGGAAACGAAGAGGGAGAAGCCGTCGGAAACCCCTTCTTCGCCGAATTCAGGTACATACTGATTCCAGGAGGTCAACAGGCTTCAAAATCATTGGGTGCGTTGACCAAACTCACATACGAAGAAGTACTGGAGCAATTCAACATTCCTGAATAAGAAATCAATTCCCTTTTAATAAACAAAGGTCTCATGGAAATGAGGCCTTTTTTCTGTTCAACTTATTTTCAATTTTTTGTGTTTTAAGTATTCAAGAATTCAACATGACGAATCCCTTGCGTAAAACGAGTCTAAATAAAGCACCTTACTATGTTGGAAGTTTGTTAATAATTCATTCGCGCCGTAAATTTGGAGGTAAAACCAGCACTAATGAGTGGATTGATAAAATCTTCAATAGCCCGAAAAGTTGTAATGGCACTTTCGGGTCTTTTTTTGGTCATATTTTTAGTATTGCACGTTACCATTAATTTGGCATCGGTTATCTCTCCTGATTTTTTTAATGAGGCCTCTCACTTCATGGGCTACAACCCTATTGTTCAGTTCTTGATGCAACCTATTCTGATTGCCGGGGTCATCATTCATTTCGTAATGGGTTTTGTTCTGGAAATTCAGAATAAAAAAGCCCGAAGTGTAAGCTACGTAAAGTTCAAAGGCAGTGCGAATGCACCTTGGGTCTCACGAAACATGATTTATTCCGGGCTTGTGGTCCTCGCCTTTTTAGGGCTTCATTTTTATGACTTTTGGGTACATGAAATGGCCTACAAATATGTGGAGGTATTGCCCGAAGACCCTACAAGATACTATGCAGAAACCGTTGAAAAATTCGCACCTTTCTGGAGGACCATCATCTATGTTGTTGCTTTTGTTCTATTGGCCCTGCACTTATGGCACGGCTTTGCCTCCTCTTTCCAGACCATGGGAGTCAATAACAAATACAGCAAAGGCATCAAAGCCTTCACAAAACTTTTTGCGGTAGTGGTACCATTGGCTTTTGCCTTTATAGCTATTTACCACCACCTTAACCCAATAACACATTAATTATGGGCATTTTGGATTCCAAAGCTCCATCGGGTCCCTTAGCGGACAAATGGACCAAACATAAAAATGAAATTGATCTAGTAAACCCTGCCAACAAACGAAACATTGATGTCATTGTTGTCGGCACTGGTCTGGCTGGTGGTTCAGCAGCAGCTACGCTTGCAGAATTGGGTTACAATGTTAAAACCTTTTGTTATCAAGATTCCCCAAGACGTGCCCACTCCATTGCCGCTCAAGGAGGTGTGAATGCCGCCAAAAACTATCAAGGTGATGGAGATAGTGTATACCGACTTTTCTATGACACCATAAAAGGTGGGGACTATCGTTCACGAGAGGCAAATGTTTATCGCTTGGCCGAAGTATCCACCAACATAATAGACCAATGCGTGGCCCAAGGGGTTCCGTTCGCAAGAGAATATGGCGGTCTTTTGGATAACCGTTCTTTTGGTGGCGTATTGGTATCAAGAACCTTTTATGCCAAAGGGCAAACAGGTCAACAATTGTTGTTGGGCGCATATGCTGCCATGAACCGTCAAATCCAACGAGGAAAGATTAAGTCCTACACCAGACATGAAATGTTGGACCTTGTACTCGTGGACGGCAAGGCCCGTGGAATTATTGCACGGAATTTGGTTACTGGTGAGATTGAAAGACATTCGGCCCATGCCGTAGTCTTGGCAACCGGAGGATATGGAAACCTGTTTTTCCTTTCTACCTATTGTATGGGTGCCAATGTAATGGCTGCATGGAGAGCGCACCGAAGGGGAGCTTACTTTGCGAATCCCTGTTTTACGCAAATCCACCCGACCTGCATTCCTGTTTCCGGGGATCACCAATCCAAGTTGACCTTGATGTCAGAATCACTTCGAAATGATGGACGAATTTGGGTGCCCAAACGTCTTGAGGATGCCCAAGCCATTCGAGAAGGAAAATTGAAGCCCACCCAATTGGCCGAAGAAGAACGGGATTATTATTTGGAAAGACGTTATCCAGCCTTTGGAAACCTAGTACCAAGGGATGTAGCTTCCAGAGCGGCAAAGGAACGATGTGATGCCGGTTTCGGCGTTAATAAGACGGGCGAGGCCGTCTATCTCGATTTTGCATCGGCCATTATGCGCTATGGAAAAGAAAAAGCGTTGACTTCGGGAATGAAGGACCCAGATGAAAAAACAATCCGACAGTTAGGAGAGGAAGTAGTGGAAGCAAAATACGGAAACCTCTTCCAGATGTACGAAAAAATTGTGGATGAGAATCCCTATAAAACCCCAATGAAGATTTATCCTGCGGTGCATTATACCATGGGCGGACTTTGGGTCGACTATAATCTTCAAACCACCATTCCAGGTTGTTATGCAGCCGGAGAGGCCAACTTCAGTGATCACGGTGCCAACCGCTTGGGTGCTTCAGCCTTAATGCAAGGCTTGGCCGATGGTTATTTTGTTTTGCCATATACTATTGGGGATTATCTTTCAGATGATATCCGAACCGGACCAATTTCTACGGATTCTCCTGAATTCGAAGAGGCGGAAGTTGCAGTACGGGACCGTATTCAAAAGCTGATGTCTGGCCGTGGAATCCACTCCGTGGATTACTATCACAAAAAGCTGGGCAAGATTATGTGGAATAAATGTGGTATGTCCCGAAATGCCAAGGAGCTAAAAGAAGCGATAAAGGAAATTGCCGAACTGCGAAAGGATTTTTGGGAAAACGTAAAAATACCCGGAACTCTCGATTCCAAAAACCAAGAATTGGAAAAGGCTGGAAGAGTAGCGGACTTCTTGGAGCTTGGCGAGCTCTTTGCCAAGGATGCCCTTGAACGCAATGAATCTTGCGGAGGGCATTTCAGGGAGGAATATCAAACCAAGGAAGGTGAGGCCTTACGTGATGACGAAAACTTCAAGTTTGTATCTGCTTGGGAATATGTTGGAGACCCAAGCGCATCTAAACTTCACAAAGAAGACCTTGTTTACGAAAACATAGAACTAAAGACACGTTCATATAAATAATATTGCTATGAAATTATATTTGAAAATATGGCGTCAGAAAGATGCGAACTCCAAGGGAGCGATGGTCGACTATACCCTTAATGGCGTAGAAAGCGACATGTCTTTTTTGGAAATGTTGGACATACTCAATGAAGAGCTGATCTCGAAAGGAGAAGAGCCCGTGGAATTTGATCATGATTGTCGTGAGGGTATCTGCGGAACCTGTTCTTTGATGATCAATGGCCGTCCGCACGGCCCTGATTCGCGAATCACAGTGTGCCAACTTCATATGCGCAGCTTTAATGACGGAGACGAAATTGTAATCGAACCTTGGAGAGCTACCGCTTTCCCGGTCATCAAGGACCTTATTGTAGACCGGACCGCTTTTGATAGAATTCAACAAGCTGGTGGTTATATTTCGGTAAATACCTCTGGACGACCCGTTGATGCCAACGCCATTCCCATTGAAAAGGATATGGCCGATAAGTCGTTTAATGCCGCCACCTGTATTGGTTGTGGAGCTTGCGTGGCCGCCTGTAAGAATGCCAGTGCCATGCTTTTTACGTCGGCAAAGGTTTCACAGTTTGCTTTGCTTCCGCAAGGACAAGTTGAAGCCGCAGAACGGGTTCAAAACATGGTTCGGCAAATGGATTTGGAAGGTTTCGGTAACTGTACCAACACCGGTGCATGTGAAGTGGAATGTCCCAAAGGGATTTCTTTGGAGAATATCGCTCGAATGAATCGAGAGTACCTTTCGGCTTCTGTTAAAGGGTAAGATTTTATCTTTTTAAGTAACCGTTAAGAGGCTTTATTTCGGGTAGAGAGGTTGCTCTTTTGTACTTTTAACTTATGTCCAAAAAATACCCCGAAGAACGAATCAAAGTCCCCCGGTTCAATGAAGCCTCTGGATTTTATACTACTCCTGAGCGATCCAAAATCATGGGAAAAATCCGAGGAAAGAATACCAAACCCGAACTGGTTTTTCGGAAAGCACTTTGGGAAGCGGGGTATAGGTATCGTATCGATTACAAAAAACTGATGGGAAAGCCCGATATCGTCCTAAAAAAATATAAGACGGTTATTTTTATTGATGGTGAATTTTGGCATGGACATAACTGGGAGGAACGGAAGCACAAAATAAAGACCAACCGTGAATTTTGGATTCCGAAAATAGAACGTAATATTCAACGGGACGCGGAAGTCAATGCTGAACTAAAAAGAATGGGGTATACTGTTTTTCGCTTTTGGGAGAGCGAAGTGAAAAAAGAACTGCATCTATGTCTTACCCAAGTATTGACACATCTGGAAAAAGTCAAAACTGCTTTTTGACCACTTGATAGGCTTCAAGAATATCCTCGAGGTTCAACTCAAAATCCTGAAATTCCGGTGAGGGGTTCAGATTATGACATGTTATCATTGACGATTTACTGTCAATGCCTGTAACTTGCTTACAGATAATTCGGTTTTTTAAAACAAGTATCCAAGAGCCTTTCTTTACTCCTTCTTTTTGCACTAAGAGCTTTTTGTCCATTTGGAAACCTAAGACTATGGCTTTATTTGGAATTGCTTCTATGCTTTGGTCATTCATTGAATCTCCAGAAATTTCAAATGCCCTGTATCGCCCTTCTTCGAGAAAATCCAATATAAATCCAACTTCTAAATAGGATGCGTTCTTGGAGTTCGGCCCTAAGCTGCTTACATAGTCTTTATGATTTTCAATCAAATGTAAGGGGGCCTTAACCAAGTATTTTCCGTGCTCAAGGGCATAACAAATATTTCCATGATGGGTGAAAGGTTTCCTATGGGCATATGTTGCTTCGCTTTCGTTGACTTCCTGTATGTAAAGCTCGGCTATGGTCAAGTCAAAGAAAGAGGCAATTTTCGAAAGATTCTTAATAGGAATATTGGCCCCTTTCTTCTCATATAGCTGCACAGTGCGAAGACTTACGCCAATTTCATCGGCCAATTGGGTTTGGTTGATATTCTTTTTTCGGCGCAGTTGCTTTATGATGTGCATAAAATCACTATATTGTGTAATATTATTTCGTATGTTGCTATTTTGCGAAACAATACTTTATTTTTCTGTAATCGAATTACAACAAATATAGAAAATTGAACATCGCCTCAATGTTCCTTTATCAATGACCAAAATTCTATGAGCGCAAAAGACCTAAGCCTTATCATCAAAAAAGAGCGCATTTTTAGTGCCGAAGACTATGGGAGGCCCATTAGTGAAAGGCTATCCATTATTTTAAGAAGAAACGTATCGAAAAACGATTATGCCAATATTGCCATTAAAAGTAAGGTGAGTTTTTCTACGATTCGAGATGTGGTCTATCGCACCAATAGCCTGACCAAAAGTAATGCGGGAGCCATTGGGCTATTGATTCATGCTGCTTTTGAGAATTCCATTGCCAAGAAAATCCAAGCTGAGGGCGACATCATGTTTTTGAATGAGCTATTAAAAATCTAAACGCATAATCCAATCGGTTTGTTTGTCCGATCCCACATAATAGGGGTGGGTGCCAAATTTCTTGAATCCATTGCGTTCATAGAAACGTATTGCCCCAGGGTTATGCTCCCACACCCCAAGCCACAGATATCTTTTCTGTTCTGATTTAGCAATTTCAATGGCTTGATTCAACATCCAGGTCCCTATACTTTTTCCTTGAAAGGCGTCCAAAACATAAATTCTCTCCAATTCAAAAGATTCTTCATCTTGAAGTTCAGTTTGCGCATCCCCTTCATTGAGTTTGAAGTATCCCACCAAAGTGCCTTTGTCCAAAACAAAATAAAAATGGGAATTTGGATTGTTTAATTGTGCCTCCATCTGATCTTTGCCGAAAGCTTTGTTCACATAACTCAGAAAGTCTTCTGGATTGTTGTCTTTCTCAAAAGCACTTATAAAAGTCTCCTTTGAGATTTTGATTAGGATTTCCAAATCCTTAGAAGTGCACTTTTGAAGGTTGAGAGTCATATTTTTGACCTCAAGATAAGGCAAAAAAAAAGAGCTAAACTTACCGTTAGCTCCTAAATTTTCTTTGTATCAGATATTTACAGCATAAATAACTTCTTGATTAAGAGCATAATGCCCGCCAAGAAGTCGTTTCTGTAGACCTGAATGCTGTCTTCAGCAGCGGTAGTGTTAAGTTTGGATGCCATGGTCAAAAGATTATAGGTTACAATTTGTCGAAAAATTCAGTGATTTCAAAGTTATTTTTTGATTATTTAAGAAAAAAAATATTGTTGTGTATCGCCGAATTTTTGTGGTGAACCTAACCTTGGTTATTTATACGTTCATTTCAGGAATTTCCCCTTCAACAATAAGCTTGCCCTCTGTCGCTTCAACGATTTCTTCCGTAGAAACACCCGGTGCTCTTTCCAAGAGTTTAAAACCATCTGGGGTTACTTCCAAAACTGCCAAATTGGTCACTATTTTCTTTACACAGCCCACACCAGTAAGAGGCAAAGTGCAACGCTCAAGCAATTTTGACTGGCCTGCCTTGTTGGTATGCATCATAGCCACAATGATGTTTTCGGCAGAAGCAACTAAATCCATGGCCCCGCCCATACCCTTGACCATTTTCCCAGGTATTTTCCAGTTGGCGATATCGCCATTTTCCGCAACTTCCATCGCTCCCAATATCGTTAGGTCCACATGTTGTCCCCTAATCATCGAAAAGCTGGTTGCAGAATCGAAGAAAGAAGCTCCTGGAAGTGTGGTAATGGTCTGTTTCCCTGCATTGATAATATCAGGGTCTTCTTCCCCTTCAAACGGAAAAGGTCCCATCCCCAAAACACCATTTTCACTTTGAAATTCCACACTGATGTCCTCTCGAACAAAATTTGCTACCAATGTTGGAATTCCAATCCCAAGATTAACATAATACCCGTCCTTTACTTCCTTGGCGATGCGTTTTGCTATTCCATTTTTATCCAACATGCCTATGCTCTTTGTCTAACAGTTCGTTGCTCAATTCTTTTCTCGTAGTTCTCTCCCTGAAAAATGCGTTGTACAAATATTCCCGGGATATGGATTTCGTTGGGGTCCAAAGTTCCTGCAGGAACCAACTCCTCAACCTCAGCAACCGTAATTGTGGCTGCTCCGCACATACATGGATTAAAATTTCGTGCTGTCCCTTTAAAAATTAGATTGCCTGCTTCGTCTCCTTTCCATGCCTTTACAAACGAAAAATCAGCTTTGTACGCTGGTTCGAGCACATACATTTTACCATCAAACTCCCTGGTTTCCTTTCCCTCGGCTACTTCGGTGCCATATCCTGCTGGCGTATAAAAGGCCGGGAAACCAGCTTGTGCTGCCCTACATTTTTCAGCTAGGGTGCCTTGCGGGGTAAGCTCTACTTCCAGCTCTCCACTCAACATCTGCCGCTCGAACTCATCGTTCTCCCCAACGTAGGAAGAAATCATTTTTTTGATTTGTTTCTTTTGAAGAAGAAGTCCCAGTCCAAAATCATCTACTCCAGCATTATTGGAAATACAGGTAATATCCTCAACACCCAATTTGACCAGTTGGGCAATGGCATTTTCAGGGATGCCACAAAGCCCGAAACCCCCAAGCATAAAGGTCATTCCGCTTTGCACTCCTTCGAGAGCCTGCACTACCCCAGATACCGTTTTTTTAATCATTTTGTCGTCGATTTCGTAACCTTGGTAAATTACGATATAAATAAAAAAGCCCCAAGATATTTTAACTATCTCAGGGCTTAAATGTCTTTTTATATCTTGACTAAAATCCTATGTCATCAATATCGTCCTCTGTATCAAGTTCCTCCTGAATTTCTTGAAGCACCTTGGTACAATCAACGTTTATTGACATCTCTTCGGGTTCTTCAAAAGCTTCTTTTGAAACGTACAGGTCTTCATTTTCGTAGTTCATTTTCATATACAAGGCCCAGATAGGCAATGCCATAGAGGCTCCTTGTCCATAGGCCAAACGGGAAAAATGGATAGACCTATCCTCACCTCCGACCCAAACACCGGTCACCAGGTTCGGAACCATGCCCATAAACCACCCATCACTCTGATTTTGTGTAGTTCCCGTTTTTCCTGCAATGGGGTTGGTAAGTTCGTAAGGATATCCAGTAATAATCTCTTTATATACCGATTGGTTTTTGGCAAAAGAATGGCGTAGCCTTCCCCCGGATCCAAATTGCGTGACCCCTTCCATCAAATTTACCATGGCATAGGCAACATCCTTGCTCAAAACATCCTTAGTTTCAGGAACATACTCATACAGAACAGTGCCATTCTTATCTTCAATTCGAGTCACCATCACCGGTTTTACATATACGCCCTGATTGGCAAATGTGCCATATGCTCCCACCATTTCATACACATTGAAATCTGGAGTTCCCAATGCAATAGAGGGCACCTCAGGTATCTCCCTGGTCAAGCCCATGTTTTTGGCAATATTTGCTACAGACCCGGGACCTACTTTGTCTATCAGTTGAGCGGTAATGGTATTAATGGAATTGGCCAAAGCCTTTTTAAGTGTCAGGTTTTCCCCTGAATACTTTCCGTCAGAATTTTTGGGGCACCATGCCTCTGGATTACCATGCTTCAAGGGCTCGATACAGTATTGATTATCCGGAAGGGAATCACATGGGGAATATCTCAATTGATCAATGGCGGCTGCATACACAAAGGGTTTAAAAGTGGATCCTGCCTGGCGCGCACCCTGAATCACATTGTCATATTGAAAATGCTTATAATCTACTCCACCGACCCAAGCTTTCACATGTCCAGTTTGAGGCTCCATGGACATCATCGCCGTACGTAAAAAAGTTTTATAATACCGAATGGAGTCGATTGGTGTCATTACCGTATCCTTTTCGAAGGAATCGCTGTTCCAATCAAAAACGGTCATTTCTGCCTTCTCATGGAAAGATTTCTTAATCTCTTCCACGCTCTTTCCGGCCCTGGCCATGCTTCTCCATCTAGCAGACCGTTTCATGGCCTGGCGCATTATGGTATCAATGGCACCTTTGCTTATATCCAAAAAAGGAGCAGTCGGATTTCTATCGGGCGTGTTCTGATGGAAAAACTCGGCCTGAAGTCTTTTCATATGTTCTTGGACAGCGTCTTCTGCATTTTGTTGCATTCTAGAATCCACCGTCGTGTACACCTTGAGGCCATCGAGATAAATATTGTACTTCTCTCCGTCCGGCTTTGGATTCTTTTCAATCCACCTGTTTAAAAAACGTTGCAGGTACATTCTAAAATAAGTAGCCAATCCCTCTCGGTGTGATTCTGGATTGAAGTTGATATCCATCTCGAGCTGTTGTAAAGAATCTTTTTCCGCCTCAGAGATATAGTCGTATTTGGCCATTTGCGCCAAAACCGTATTTCTTCGATTCAGCACCAGTTCTTCCCTACGAATAGGATTATACAGTGATGAGTTCTTCAACATGCCCACCAACACAGCCGACTCTTCCGTTCTAAGCTCCGAAGGTTCTTTTCCGAAGTAGATTCGGGCTGCAGAGCGAATTCCATCTGCATTATAGTTGAAGTCGTAAAGATTTAGGTACATCTGTACAATTTCCTCTTTGGTATATTGTCTTTCCAAACGAATGGCAATTACCCATTCCTTCACTTTTTGAATGATGCGTCCTAAACCTCCGGATGGTTTTTTGGTAAAGAGCAATTTGGACAACTGTTGTGAAATGGTACTGGCACCTCCCCGTGTTCCCAAAAAAGCTACAGCTCTCACTGTTCCCCTGGCATCAATTCCTGAATGCTCATAATATCTGGCATCTTCTGTCGCCACCAAGGCGTGAACCAAGTTCTGTGGAAGTTCATCATAGGATACCGGGGTACGGTTGTCATCCAAATAAAATTTACCTAATGTCTGATTATCTGAGGATATAATCTCTGTGGCCAAGTTGGTATTCGGATTTTCCAAATGTTCGAAAGTGGGCATGGTTCCAAAAACACCCCACGATGCCAACAAGAAAATAAGAAGCATGAAAAGTACTCCCGAACCGAAAAGAATCCAAAACCACTTGATATACGTTTTAAATCCTTTCTGTTTGTTTGGTTTAGCCTTTGCCATTTTACTGGGTGTTTTTTTCTATTTGCAGACCTACATCCGTTACGCCTCTCAACAAATTCAATCCTTCAACATCTCCATTCTTTCTCATGGCGTGGGTAACGGTAATCTTATATACGCCAGAATCTTTAAAAACGATGTTCTCTTTGTACCAAAGTTTGTTTTCCTTTATACTACCAAGGCCCTTGCCCAACCATTTTCCGTTTGGTTCGGCCATTCTATATTCAAGGGTATCTTTCTGCGTGGTGCCTTCTGGAGACTCTAATTCCGCAATCAGAAATAAGTTGCTGAATTGATAGTTGTTGTCGTTTCGTATATGGATGAAAACGTTGTAGGGTTGAATGGAATCGACTTCGGAAAATTCAAATCCGATTGAGTCTACAGAGCTCCATTCGCCATTGTTTATGGCCTTATAATCTGAATAAGCCAAACGTTCGTTGCATGACAGGCATAAAAAAAGAGCCAACAGTACAGAAAAAAAATATTTAGGCATTGCTAGATGCTTTGGATTTGTTTTTTCTCTTCTTTTTGGGTCTTCTTTTTTTCTTCGGCCTGTCAAAGCGGTTCAAACTATCTTGCCCAACCACATTTTCGAAGGCCATTTTCTCACTACCCAGATTTTCTTGGGCATATTCCTCCAAACTTGCAATTTTTTCGTTGTTTTTATTCAACTCCAAAATCTCAATCACCTGGTCTTTTTTCAAGGCATGCCAATTGGCAGGGTCATCTTTGTAGGAAAACCAGAGGGTCTCCTTAAAAATATCGGCCTTTTGACAAAATGCAATTCCCTTTTTGGTCTGTAGCTTGCTGTCTTGAGAGGGGAAATCCTTTAAGGCCTCCAAATACATATCCAGTTCATAATTCAGGCAACATTTAAGCTTCCCACATTGGCCTGCCAGTTTTTGGGGGTTCAAAGCCAGTTGTTGGTATCTGGCGGAAGCCGTACTTACCGACCTAAAATCCGTAAGCCATGTGGAACAACAAAGTTCCCGCCCGCAAGAGCCAATTCCACCAAGTCTTTGTGCTTCTTGTCGATACCCGATTTGCCGCATTTCGATTCGAATCCCGAAGGCTTTGGCCATGTCTTTAATCAGCTGCCTGAAATCCACTCGCTCCTCAGCAGTGTAATAAAAAGTTGCCTTGGAACCATCACCTTGAAATTCAACATCACTCAGTTTCATTTGCAGGTGAAGGGATATGGCTATTTCCCGAGACCTCTTTTTTATTTCTTCCTCCTTATTTCGACATTTCTGCCAAATATCAATGTCCCGCTGTGACGCCTTTCTATAGATTTTGGGAAGAGTTTTGTCCTCAGCATCCACTTTTTTCCTCTTCATTTGTACCCGAACCAGTTCGCCAGTAAGAGTAACAATTCCCACATCATGGCCAGATTTTGCCTGTGTGGCAACAACATCTCCAATCGCCAGTGAGAGGCCTTCCACATTCCTAAAAAATTCTTTTCTGCTATTTTTAAATCGCACCTCAACGCAATCGAAGGGTTTTTGTCCGTTGGGAAGCGACATATTGGCAAGCCAATCAAAAACGGTAAGCTTGTTACAACCATCAGTGCCGCAAGTACCATTGTTCTTGCAACCACGCGGTTGTCCATCCTTGCCGGTTGAACAACTGCTACACGCCATATTCAATATCTTGATTCAAGGTTTCCTGCGGAAAATCCTTGAAAAGGGTTCATAATTAGTTCAGATGTAAATATAGCACAAATTGACGCAGTTTTGAAATGCTAGTTTTTGTACTTGAGAACCGGTGAGCGCCCCTTTTTAAATATCTTATTGCTATCCATTTTTCCCTTTCGCAACCTCTTTTGTTCTTCAAATGGAAGCGCATGTACGTCTTTACAATCTTGCGAACAGCAATTATCCATGGCTTCAGCACATTCTTCGCATTGTATAAACAAAAGGTGACAAGCTTCATTGGCACAATTCACATGGGTGTCGCACGGCTTGCCGCATTGATGACAATTGGCAATAATCTCATCAGATATTCGCTCTGCTCTCCTATGGTCAAACACGAAATTCTTGCCCAAGAATTTGTTTTCCAATTCTTGCTCTTTTACTTGCCTGGTATATTCAATAATGCCTCCTTCCAATTGGTAAACATTTTTGAATCCTTTGTGTTTGTAGTACGCGCTGGCTTTTTCACATCGAATACCTCCCGTACAGTACATAACCAATTTTTTGTCCTCTTTATGATCTGCCAAATCATTTTCGATGATGTCAAGGGAATCTCTAAAAGTATCCACGTCGGGCGTGATGGCATTTTTAAAATGCCCTATTTCACTTTCGTAATGATTTCGCATATCGACCAAAATGGTATCTGGGTCCTCGATGAGTTGGTTGAACCGTTCGGCCCCCACATGAATGCCCTTGTTCGTCACATCAAAAGTATCGTCGTTCAGCCCGTCGGCAACAATTTTGTCGCGTACTTTCACCTTCAGTTTCAAGAAAGACTTATTGTCTTGTTCTATGGCGATGTTCAACCGAACATTCTCCAAAAAAGTAATGCTATCCAAGTGGGCTTTGAAACTTTCAAAGTTTTCAGCTGGCACTGATAGTTGGGCGTTGATTCCTTCATGGGCGACGTAAATGCGCCCCAAGACGTCGAGTTCGTCCCAGTGAATAAAAAGGTGATTCCTAAATATGGTAGGGTTTCCTAAATGTGCATATTTATAGAAAGAGATGGTAAGTCGGTCTTTACCGGCCTCCTCAATTAACTTCTCCCTTTCCTTTGCACTTAATGTATTGTACAGTTGCATGCTATACCAATGCTTAAGTTAAAGAATGGACTTTCTAAGAAAGGGCAAAGTTAAAAAGAAAAAAGACTCTCAATAGTTTTGAGAGCCTTTTCCACCTAATGATTTCTTTTCATAGCGCAATTTTCCCTATCGCGTAAAGCTATGTGGAATGCGAACGGCCCGTTCGCTGTTTGTTCATTTAGATTGATTATATGACAGATGTCATATTTTTAAAAAGGTTGCGCGCCCGTTGTAGCATGAAAAAAGAAATGGTAATTTAGCCTGCCTAATACTGAAATCATGAGCAACGAAAAAGAAGCAAAACTCAAAGCCTTAAAACTCACCCTCGACAAACTTGACAAAACTTATGGCAAAGGTGCCGTAATGAAGATGGGAGATAGCGTGGTTGAGGACGTTGAGGTCATACCCTCGGGGTCTTTGGGCTTGGATATTGCTTTAGGTGTTGGAGGGTATCCCAGGGGCAGGGTAATTGAAATTTATGGCCCTGAATCTTCAGGTAAAACCACGTTGACGTTGCATGCCATAGCGGAGGCGCAGAAAGCAGGAGGTATCGCTGCATTTATTGATGCCGAACATGCTTTTGATCGTTTCTATGCGCAAAAATTGGGCGTGGACATTGACAATTTAATCATTTCCCAGCCCGATCACGGGGAACAAGCCTTGGAAATTGCCGATAATTTGATTCGCTCCGGCGCAATAGACATCGTAATTGTGGATTCTGTTGCCGCACTTACGCCAAAGAGCGAAATCGAAGGCGAAATGGGCGATTCAAAAATGGGGCTTCACGCGCGCTTAATGTCACAGGCCCTTCGCAAGCTTACCTCAACCATTAGCAAAACCAACTGCACCGTTATTTTTATCAATCAGCTTAGGGAGAAAATCGGGGTGATGTTCGGCAATCCGGAGACTACTACTGGTGGTAACGCCCTTAAGTTCTATGCTTCGGTGAGGCTTGATATTCGGCGATCTACCCAAATAAAAGACACCGATGGGACCGTTCAAGGAAACAAAACCCGTGTGAAAGTGGTGAAAAATAAAGTTGCCCCACCGTTCAAAACAGCTGAATTCGATATCATGTATGGAGAGGGCATCTCCAAAATTGGAGAAATCCTTGATTTAGGGGTTGCTTATGAAATCGTCAAAAAAAGCGGTTCTTGGTTCAGCTACGGTGATACCAAATTGGGACAGGGAAGAGATGCCGTTAAAACGCTTCTTGCCGATAATCCCGAACTTTCGGAAGAGCTTGAAGGTAAGATCAAGGAAGCCATTGATGCCGTGAACGCTTAGTATTATTCCTTCATTTTTTCTTTGTTAACTTTAGGTTGTGAAAATCATACGCAACCCTTAAATACTGTGCTCATCTAGGAGATAAAGAATATTAATGATGAAAAAAGCAATTGTGATATTTGCTCTTTTTGGATTATGCTCCTTATTTTACTCCTGTGATTTGGACGATGATGGACAGAACTTTCATTTTACTACCCTATCGGTAGTGGAGGCCAACATTCCGGAGTCTTTTGAAGTTAACACCACTTACAATATTGAGGTTACTTACTTAAGGCCGGACAGTTGTACTTTTTTTGAGGGCTTTGATGTCACCAAAACTGCCGAAACCGACCGCGATGTTGTGGTCATAGGATCTGTCATTATGGATGACGTCGCCTGCACCCAGGTGGCGGAAGAGGTTGTCGCGATTTTCAGATTCACAGTACTTTTTACCGAAGATTACCATTTTAGGTTTTATTCTGGCCAAGATAATGAGGGGAATCCAACTTATTTGGAATTCACAGTGCCGGTAGATACAGGGCCGGTGGTCAACTAAAATCGATAATCCAAAATTGACCAACATTTGGATCTTGAAGAGTTAATACATAATTGTAAACAAGGGAAACGAAAGGCGCAAGCCGAAATCTACCGGAAATATTCCGGTATTCTTTTCGGTATGTGTTTAAAGTATTCCCGAAACAAAATCGAAGCTGAAGACAATCTGCACGATAGTTTCATTACAATTTTTGACAAGATTGACCAGTTCAATTTTAAAGGCTCATTTGAAGGTTGGATTAAAAGAATAACTGTAAATACAGTTCTTCAAAAGTATCGAAAGGAACAATACATGGATGTTGTTTCTGAAAATGTTGGAGACGATGTTACGGATGTGGATGTGGATGAAGTAGACATCAGTCTTTCTACCCTATTGGGGCATATTCAAGATTTGCCCAATAAATATAGGATTACGTTCAACCTCTATGTGCTTGACGGATATAGTCATAAAGAAATTAGTGAGATGTTGGGGACATCCACTGGGACTTCAAAATCGAATCTGGCCCGCGCCAAAATGATTTTGAGGGAAAAAATTGAAAAAGAAAATATAAACATTGCTTAAAGGATTTAAGAATGGGGAAAAAGAATTTAGAGCAATTGTTTAGGGATACCTTTAAGGATTTCCAAGATACACCGGATGAACAGGTGTGGAAATCCATTGAGGCTACCTTAGACGAAAAGAAACAAAAGAAAAGAGTGATTCCTTTATGGTGGCGACTTGGAGGAGTAGCTGCCCTGTTGGCCATTCTTTTCTACGCGATTAATCCTTTTGGAGGTTCTGGGGAAGGGAACGAAACCAATACCCCGATCATTACCGACACCGAAAATCTAGAAAAACCTTCGCTAAACGTTGATTCGGTTGATACAGATACCAAAATTGCAAATCAAACTGAAGAAGAAAGGCAAAAAGATTCCATACATGAATCTGATACATCCATCGATTTCAATGAGTCAAAGGGTGCATTGGCAGAAACGGAAAAGGGAATGGATGAATCAAGACCTTCCAACGCCGACAGGAAAACCGAAGATGCGCAAGGTGTGGCCAATGTAGATGAGGAAGTGGGTCAAGAGCTTCCAAACAACAAAAATCAAAAATCGAATTTGGTAGATAAAGCCATTTTGCAAAAAGAAGTGGTTGCCGAAAATGAAAATGAGAATAAAAACACACCCAATAATCCAAATGTCGATGCCGGGAAGCTTCTTGACAATAAGCAACCCAATGTTTCTGAAGAAGTAGCTGCGGCCAATCAAGAAGATGAGCAAAAAGCTGCGGAAAAGGAAACTCCAAACCTTATCAACGAAAAAGCTGCTGAAACCCTTCTTGAAAAGGAAGCGGTGGCTGAGAATGACCCGGAAAAAAATGAGGATATAGAAGACTCTGGGAAGAAGTCCATCTTTGATGCGATTGCCGAACAAAATGCCGAGGAAGATGAAGACCTAGTAGCCGAAAATGGTGAAAGTAAATGGTCCATGGGGCCTTCGGTAGCTCCTGTTTATTTTAATGGCAGTGGCGAAGGTTCTCCAATTCACTCCAACTTTAGCTCCAACTCAAAATCGGGAAATGTCAATTTAAGCTATGGTCTAACCGTAGCCTATAATCTTGGAAAAAGACTGAAGGTAAGGTCTGGTGTACACCGGGTCGATTTTGGTTACGACACCAATGAAATTGTTTTCTCCTCCTCCATAGAAAGCTCTACCAATGCTTTGATAGACAATATTGATTATAGTCAGACCTCTAGAAACTTAGTGGTCCAAAGCAAGAGAGAGACGCCCAATGTTGCCACGGGTGACGCTTTTGTAGAACTGAACAACACTGAAACACCTGGTTTAGACGGAAAAATGGTTCAGCAATTGGGGTATATCGAAGTCCCGCTAGAACTTAACTATGCCCTTATCGACAAAAAGTTTGGCGTTAATATCATTGGAGGTATGAGCTCGCTTTTTCTTGTTGATAACACCGTACTACTGGAATCAGAAGAATTGGTAACCGAAATGGGTGAGGCCAATAATGCAAACTCTGTAAACTTTAGTACCAATGTGGGAATTGGTCTCAACTACGAGTTTTCACCTAAAATGCAACTGAATTTAGAACCTATGTTCAAATATCAACTGAATACATTTTCAGAAACCGCTGGCCCTTTCAGACCTTTTTCGGTCGGGGTATACAGTGGTGTAAGTTTTAAATTCTGATTCAAGAAGTTGGTTAGGAAGATTGCCCCTTTAGGCAATCAGCATGCACCTCGTCATAAGGCGGGGTGTTTTGCCATAGAAATCGGATTGTCTTTCCAAGATTTTAAGTTGTTAGCTCTGTCAAAATTAAGCCTCTTACTTCTTCCCTAAGCGTACCTTTATCTTCTTCCGATAGCAATCCCGTTTCGAAAAAGGGATGCACTTTAGCTCTCACCCTACCAGGAGATCCACTTAAAAAGGTAAATGAGAATCGCTTTTTGTTGTCATAGAAAGTAATTGGCACCAAAGGAATTTTGTGAGCAATGGCCATTTTAAAGGCGCCATCTTTAAAGTCTCCCAAAACAACCTCCTCATCAGGAACTCCGGCTTCAGGAAATATGCAAATGCTCAAGCCCTGGTCCAGTCTTCGCTGGGCACGACGATACACCCCCGTCCTACTTTTTACATCTTCGCGATCTACCATAATGCATACCCTTTTATAGAAGAACCCAAAAACGGGAATCTTTACCAACTCTTTCTTGCCAACAAAAACAAATGGGTTTTTGCTTACAATCAGCATCAACATAATATCGAGCATACTGGTGTGATTGGCAACTAGCATGTAGCTTCTTCCTTTTTCCAGTTGTTGTTCGTAACGAACCTTTGGAAAACATCCCATGCCATAAAGAATGGGCCTTGCCCAAAAATTTCTGGCCAACCAAAAAAACTCTTTATAGGTTCTTTCTGAAAGTGTGGTCAAAAGCAATAAGGGAAAGAACAAAAAAATAGGAATGGCCACAAGAACATAAAACCATATTCTGTAGAGTACGTGTCCAATGTTTTTAAGTCCTTTTAACACGGCGTCAAATGTAAGAATTTGACCTTGTATTTTTTGAATTCTTTTACCTTTGCCCTTTCATAAATAAGAACCATGGCACGAATCCTTACAGGTATTCAGAGTACGGGCACACCTCACTTGGGAAACATTTTGGGAGCTATTGTTCCTGCCATTCAAATGGCACAGGACCCAGACAATGAATCCTTTCTTTTTATCGCGGATATGCATTCGCTGACCCAAATAAAGAATGGCGAAGAACTTCGTAAAAACACTTATGCCACTGCTGCTACATGGCTCGCGTTTGGGTTGGACATTGAAAAAACCGTTTTTTATCGTCAAAGCGATGTGCCACAAGTGACTGAGCTTGCATGGTATCTTAGCTGTTTTTTTCCTTATCAAAGATTGACTTTGGCCCATTCCTTTAAAGACAAAGCAGACCGATTGGAAGATGTTAATGCCGGATTGTTCAACTATCCCATGCTCATGGCTGCCGATATTTTACTGTATGATGCCAACATCGTTCCTGTAGGCAAAGACCAGTTGCAACATTTGGAAATGACCCGTGATGTGGCCTCGAGGTTCCACCACCAAATGGGAGATGTATTCGTGCTTCCAGAAGCGCAGGTTCAGGAAAACACCATGTACGTTCCCGGTACGGATGGCCAAAAAATGAGCAAAAGCAAGGGGAACATTATAGATATTTTCCAAACGGATAAAAAATTGCGCAAACAGATTATGGGTATTGTGACTGATAGCACGCCGATGGAAGAGCCCAAGGACCCAGCTATGGATAATGTGTTTGCGTTATATAAACTTCTTGCCAGCGAAGAACAGATTGAAGAAATGAGTGCCAATTATCTGGCCGGAAATTATGGCTATGGCCATGCCAAGCAAGCTTTGTACGAAGTGATTTTGAACAAGTTTGAAGAGCCCCGGGAAAGATTTGAATACTATATCAACCATCTGGATGAGGTTGATGAGGCCCTTAAGGTCGGAGCTGCCAAGGCAAAACGGATTGCTGATGAAGTCTTGCAGCGAGTTAGAGAAAAAGTGGGCTATTAACACAGTTCATAAAAGTCGCGGGTTGAACTTTATGAAATTTGATTTTGTCATTCTGAACGTAGTGAAGAATCTTGACATGGGAATGAATACTCCAAAAACTTCATCTCAGAATTAATAGTTCTTATCAATTCCAATTTTTTTATCCTGAGCCATCCTTTTGTTTCCTTTTCACGGGCAATAGCATCATGAACCCACGTATGCTTTTCATAATAAATTAAAGGCTTGCATTTATATTTAGCTGCAAAAGTCTTTTTGCCCAAACGAATATTTTCCCTGTGCTCAAACAAACGTCTGCCAAATGATTAGTCATTCCGGTGTATAAAACCGTCTTGTTCTGATTCATCAAAATATAAACATAGTAGATGTGCCAGCCTTCATTTTGCATCTTTGGGAAGTTGTATTAGATTCTTCGCTTCGCTCAGAATGACATATTAAACCGCTTCAAAAAGTTTTCCGGGCAAAGGCCTTACCACACCTTTCATTTCCATTTCCAATAAGGTGGATGAGACTTTGAAGACAGGCATTTTACATTCCAATGCAACCGTATCCAATTGTTGTTTTCCATTGTGTTGCAGATAATCATAGATGGTCTTTTCCATTTCATCCAATTCAACAAACAGTTGTCTTTGTAGGGCTGGTGTTTCTTTCTTTTCGTGCAACTCCCATCCCAATAAATAGATCAATTCGGCTGCCGAAGTAAGCAAATGTGCTTTTTGGCGTTTGATTAAATCATTGCATCCCCTGCTATACTTGTCTGAATATCTTCCAGGTACGGCAAAAACCTCGCGATTGTAACCATTGGCCAAATCGGCGGTAACCAAGCTTCCTCCCTTTTCGGCGGATTCAACCACCACAGTGGCCTCACTCATTCCAGCAATGATTCGGTTTCTTTTTAAAAAATTCTCCCTATCTGGATTACCGCCGCTCCAAAACTCGGTAACGAAGCCTCCATTTGCCATAACCGCTTCGGAATACCTTTTATGCACTTTGGGATAAACTTGATTCAATCCATGGGCCATACAAGCTACGGTCTGCAGTCCATGCTCCATGGAAGCCTTATGTATTGCAATATCAACTCCGTAGGCAAAACCACTTACAATTATGGGATTCAAGGGAGCTATTTCCGCAATAAACTGCTCGCAGAAAGCCATTCCGTTGCTGGTTATGTTCCGAGTACCCACGACACTGATTACATTTCGATTTTTTAAATTAATATTCCCTTTTTGAAAAAGTACAATTGGGCCATCAATGCAATGTTTTAAATATTCGGGATAGTCCTTATCGATAAAATAAGTGGGTCTGATGTTGTTTCTAGCACAATACAAATACTCTTCTTCGGCCTGATCTAAATATATTTTGTTGAAAAGTCCGTTTATGGTGTGCCTGCCAATCCCATCAATCTTCAAAAGATGATGCACTTTATCCTTAAAAACTGCACTTGGGCTCCCGCAATGAGCAATTAATTTTTTAGCGTTTATATTGCCAATATTGGGGATGACCTGCAAGCGAAGAGCATCAATCTGTTCTCTTTCAGTCATTTATTTTTTATTGAAAACGGTTCTCAAAATACTGTTTTTTAAATGTTAATAAAAAGTTATGGGGCATATTTCGTTCTCCTTGTTTTTTTACAATATTTGCGGAGATGCGGATTGATTCTTACATAAAAGAATTGTTGTACGACTACAATTGTGTGGTTGTTCCTGGTTTTGGTGCGTTTTTGGCCCACGGTAAATCGGCCGAAATTGATGCTAATAACCATACCCTTGTACCACCAAACAAGTCAATTTCCTTTAACGTACAATTGAACGAGAACGATGGTCTTCTTGTTTCCCATATTGCTAAGGATAAAAAGCTCGGATATGATTCGCTTTTGAATGAAATTGAACAAGTAGGCAAAGACTGGGAAGAGCGTATGAAGCAAGGTGAGCACATCGAACTTATAGGAATAGGTAAGTTGTGGTTGAACCCTGAAAAGAAAATTCAGTTCCAACCAGAGAACAAGGTCAACTATTTGACTTCCTCCTTCGGTCTTTCGGCTTTTGCTGCTACCCCCATTAAGCGTGAGGTCTTAAAAGAAGAAGTTGAGCAGCTTGAAGAGAAAATACCGTTCATCATAACCCCTGAGAAAAGGGAAGAAAGTGTTTTTCGGCCCTGGCTCAAGTATGCCGCTGTTATCTTGTTGGCTGTTTCAATGGGATTTACAGGTTACAAGACATATGGTGACATACAGGAGAAACAGATTTCCGCTCAGCAAGATGCTCAACAACAGGTTTCCCGTTTAATCCAAGAAGCTACTTTCTTTGATAGTGCCCCTCTGGAGCTTCCTGCTTTGAGTTTGGAGGTGAGTAAAAAAAGCATAGGGAAACATCATGTTATCGCCGGTGCTTTTCGAGTTCAACAGAATGCTGAAAAGAAAATTGACCAACTCAAGGCAAAAGGCTTCAATGCGTTTTATTTGGGCATGAACCGATTTGGCCTTCATCAAGTTGCTTATGACAGCTTTGAAGACCCCAAAGAGGCATTGACTTTTTTAAGAAAGGTTAAGCGCACCGATTCTCGAGATGCGTGGCTTTTATCAGAAAAATAATTCCTCTTTTTTCTTCCATTAACTTTTAGGACTGGCCTATATTTGCCGAAAAAAGTATGGCACCCAAAACACCAAAGGAATCAAGAACAATCGTTACGGATTTGGTTCTACCTGGAGATACAAACCCATTAAATAATCTTTTTGGGGGAGAGCTTTTGGCCAGAATGGACCGTGCTGCCAGCATCGCTGCCCGCAGGCACAGTAGACGAATAACCGTTACAGCTTCGGTCAACCATGTCGCCTTTAATAGAAATGTTCCTTTGGGTAGTGTAGTCACAATTGAAGCAGCACTTTCACGAGCTTTTCGAACATCAATGGAAGTATACCTTGATGTATGGATGGAGGATAGATTTACGGGTGAACGCTCGAAGGCCAATGAGGCCATATACACCTTTGTTGCTGTAGACGAAACCGGAAAACCCACAGAAGTTCCCGAAATACAACCTGAAACCGAACTGGAAAAGGAACGCTACGCCGGTGCTCTAAGAAGGCGCCAACTAAGCTTGGTGCTGGCCGGTAAAATACAGCCCTCTGATGCTACGGAGCTTAAAGCCCTATTTACACAATAGAATCGCCCTAATCTAAAAGTCAAAGTTATCTGGGTCTGGCCCAAAGCGTTTTCCTTGGTCCATAGCATCCAATAATGCCATATCCGATGCTTGCAATTCGAAGTCAAAAATATCAGCATTGGCAAGGATTCGACTATTCTTTGCAGATTTAGGTATGGTCACCACACCTTTTTGAAGGTCCCAGCGCAGTACAATCTGTGCAATGGTCTTATTATACTTTTCCGCCAAACCCTTGAACTCTTCCATTTCAAAAATATGGCCCTGCATCATGGGTGACCAAGCTTCATATTGAATCCCATTTTCATGACAAAAATCGATTAATTCTTGTTGTACCAAATAGGGGTGGAACTCCATTTGATTCACCATAGGGACGATTTCGGCCGCTCCCATTAAATCCTCCAGATGATGTTTCAGAAAATTGCTGACACCAATTGCTCTTACGCGTTTTTCCTTGTAGAGTTTTTCCATCGCCCGCCAAGTATCCTTGTACAATCCTTCCTTGGGCCAATGCACCAAGTACAGGTCAAGATAATCCAAATCCAATCTTTTAAGGCTATCATCGAAAGCTTTTAAGGTAGTATCGTAGCCTTGATCACTGTTCCATACTTTGCTTACAACAAAAATGTCCTCTCTGGTCACCCCGCTTTGTTTGATACCTTCGCCAACCCCTTTTTCGTTTTTATATATGGAAGCTGTGTCAATGTGGCGATAACCGTTTTCCAGAGCATACTTAACAGCATTTATTACTTCGTTTCCATCTTTGGAAAGATATACGCCTAATCCAAAATAAGGCATCTGTACGCCATTGTTCAGTTCAAAAGTGCCCTGTAAATCTGTAATTTTTCTCATGCTATAGTTGGTAAATCCACTCTTCAGGGTTTAACCTGTTTGAGTCTTGAAAAAGATAGAATTTTAGTTTTGTTGTGCCATCAAACCGATTGGTATTTATTTCGCCGAGCACCTCTTTTGCTGCTACTCTATCGCCCTTTTTTACATAGAGCTTTGAGAGGTTGTAATACGTGCTGATATAATTCCCATGTTTGATTTGAACACCACGACTACCTCCGGGAACACTTACTATGGCAATAACCTCTCCTTCAAAAATAGCCCTTGCCTTACTGCCCTTGTCCGTGGTGATGGTTACCCCATTGTTTCTATGTTTTATGCCTGGGTAGATTTTGTCATTATACACCCCGAATCCTTGACTCTTGATTCCTTTTTCAACCGGCCAAATCAGCTTTCCCTTATTGGCAGAAAAATTATTGGCCACAAGTTTAGCCTCAGGGGTCAGAGCGAACTTTGTGGCACTTCTACTACCTGTTCTCTTATTGTTGGAAACAATGGCACTTTTGATAAGTCTGTCAATTTCACGGTCAATTTTGCGAGCTTCCCTTCTTTTTTTCTCAATCGTCGCCGTATAACGAGTTTCGTTTTGGCGAATGCTCGTAAGTAAGGTTTTTTGAGATTGGATTTCTTTTGAGAGCTGCGTTTTGACCCTTCTATTTTCCACCAATAACTGTTCCTTTTCTTTCCTTTGGGTAATGAGCTCCTTGTTTCTTTCTGAAAGCTCATCGGTTTTTACCAGTATTTCTTCTCCCTGCTTCTTTCGATGTTGTGCATACTGCTTCATGTACTGAAGACGTTTATACGCTTGAAAAAAACTCTCTGCTGACAACAAGAACATCAACCTGCTGTTCTGATTCTTGTTTTGATAGGACCTTTGCACCAAGTTGGCATAATCTTCTTTCAGCACCTCCAAATCTTTTCTCAATTTGCTTATGCTTCTAATGTTCACATTGATTTGGCGGTTTAAAAGATTTGTTTGTTGATTTGTTACCCTTATCAATTGTTGGCGAACGTTGATTTTTTTATCAAGAGCCTCCATTTGCTCCAAAACGTTTCCCTTCTCTTTTCTTTCGGCAAACAATAATCTGTTGATTTCCCTGATTTCCTTTTGTAGTCTATCCCGCTTTGCTTCTAATGACCTTTGTTCATTGGTTTGACCGAAGGTGAACTGCCCATAAAAAAATATAAGTAGAACTATATAAATTATATGTGACCTTTTACCTATCATATTACTTCAATATTATCTGGTCATATCCTTTAGGCACTTTGTATGGAAAGTTAAGTGGTTTATTCAATTCTAGGTTTCTAAAATCAAGGTCAATATTGGTGGTATTCTTTTGGTCGACGGCTACAATTTTAACATCATCGGGGAGTACACTTCCTGAAATATCCTGATAGGTATAATCAGCGCTTAACACGATATCTTTTTCGGGTTGTGCAATTTCTTGGGTGGCAATCTTAAAGTGTTTGGGCTCAAGCTGAAACATCAATTTAAAAAAGTCCTTGCCCTTCTTCGGTTTCAATTGATAGTTTCCACTTTGGATGCTAGATATGTATTTGTCTTGTCGTAAATCCAACAGCGCATTGCCCAATATCAAATTTTGAACCGTAATAAAGTCAAGTTCAGTTCCTAAAAGCTGGCTTAAATAACCAAAATCGCCATCAAAGTATTCTCCTTGCAGCTTGTTGTAAAAAGAGACTTTTTCAGGCGTAATATGGGCCTTAACCATACCTAATGGAGCACTGATCCAAATCACTCGGTTCTTCTGCATTCTAAAACTTACTGATACCGATTGGTTTGAT
>NZ_JANQIH010000182.1 GCF_028282265.1 Allomuricauda sp. | reverse complement strand
GAAGCCATACCCGTTCATTTTCACTCAGTCGATTCCATGTTTCCGTGCCAACTAACAACACATCGGGCACCGCAGTATGCTCATCAAAACTGTAATAGTTGCATACTTCATAATGTTTTGAAGTATGGAAACTTGGCAGATTGTTTTCGGCTCCATCCACAACACCTTGTTGTAAAGCTGTATACAGTTCACCCCATGAAATTGGAGTTGGAGAACCTCCTAATTGCTGTACCATGCTGACTGCCATATTGCTTTTTTGCACCCTAATTTTCATTCCTTTCAAATCATCAGGCGTTTCGATAGGTCTGTTTTTGGTATAAAAACTGCGACTTCCTGCATCATAGAAACAGAGTCCGCGAAGCCTGTAATCCTCCCCTTTTTCTAAGAATTGACGCCCCACAGGCGAATCATAAACAGCATGTGAATGGGTTTTATCCCGAAAAAGATAGGGAACACTCAACACTTTATATTCCGGCACGAAGTTTTCTAGAACTGCTCCGGAAACCTTGGTAATGTCCAAACTGCCAATTTGTAGCAACTCGAGACATTCCCGTTCAGCACCCAGTTGTCCACTGGGATAAATCTTTACGGTCAATTTTCCCTTGGAAGTTATTTTCAACTGTTTTCCCAAATCCACCATAGCCAAATGCACAGGATGATTGGTATCCAAGCCATGAGCCAGTCGTAACACCTTGGTCTCCTCCTTACTACCACAAGAAAGAAACCAGCAAAACAGGACTATGAGTGAAAGCAGTTTGGTTTTCAACCTATTTTCTAAGTTTTTTGATGGTTTGTATGGTATTGGAAACGGATTCGGTCAAATCATTAAAGCGGCCGGATTCAATAACGTCCTTTTTAAAAAGTTGACTTCCCATCCCCACACAGTGGACCCCAGCATTGTACCAAGCTGATAGATTCTCTTCGGTAGGCTTTACCCCTCCAGTAGGCATAATGGGGACCTTCGGATATACCGCTTTTACCGATTTGATAAATCCAGGTCCCAAAACATTCCCAGGAAATGCTTTGAGCAACTTAGCTCCGAGTTGCAGGGCCTGATACATTTCGGTGACCGTAGCACATCCTGGTACCCACAATACTTCTTTTTGATTGGCAAAATGGGCAATCTCTGGAATCAATGCGGGTGAAACTAAAAAATGTGCACCTTCATCCAAAAAATGGGACGCATCCTCTTTAGTAAATAGGGTTCCTATACCAAGATAAAGGTCGCTGTATTGTTGGGCATGCATAACTAGCTCGCCAAAAACCGCCAACGCATTTTCGCCCCGGTTGGTAAACTCAAACACACGCACTCCTCCCTCATAGCATGCATCCAATACTTTTTTGGCCACATTGCTATCTATATGATTAAAAACGGGAATCAATCCCGTTTCATGCATGCAATTCAATAGCTGTTGGTGATTGATTTTATCCATGCGTACTATTTGCTTTTATCTTGACACCCTTCCAGAAGCATCGCCACCCATGAGCTTTTCAACCTCATCAACAGTAACCTGATTTGCATCTCCCTTGATGGTGTGTTTCAAACAGGAAGCTGCTACAGCAAAATCCAAGGCTTTCTGGTCATCCCCTTGGTAAGTCAGTAATCCGTAAATCAATCCGCCCATAAAAGAATCCCCGCCCCCAACACGGTCGACGATATGGGTAATTTGATAGGTATTGGATTCATACAAAGTCTTTCCATCATAGAGCACACCGGCCCAGGTATTGTGCGAAGCGCTAATGGACCCCCTCAAAGTCGTAATGACCTTTTTCGCTTTTGGAAACTTATCCATCATTTGCTTACAGACCGATTCAAAGACCTTGGTACTCACCGAATGACCCTGGGTGACATCCACACCTTCGGGATGGATGCCAAAATGCTTCTCCGCATCTTCCTCATTCCCCAGAATAACATCACAATGTTCCACAAGAGGTGTCATAATGGTTTCAGGTTCAACTCCATATTTCCAAAGCTTTTTTCTGTAGTTCAAATCGGTGGATATTGTTACTCCCATTCTACTGGCCACCTCGCAGGCTTCCAAACAGGCATCAGCCGCACCTTGTGAGATCGCAGGGGTTATTCCCGTCCAATGAAACCAGTCTGTATCTTTAAAAACAGATTCCCAATCAATCATTCCTTTCTCAATTTGCGACATAGCGGAATGAGCACGGTCGTAGACCACCTTGCTACCACGTGCAACAGCCCCAGTTTCCAAAAAGTAGATGCCTAATCGCTCTCCGCCCCAAATTATATTCTCTACATTGACCCCTCGCTTACGAAGCTCCATCATGGCGCATTTTCCAAGATCATTCTCTGGTAATCGAGTAACAAAATCCACTGGAATACCGTAGTTGGCCAAGGAAACTGCCACGTTGGATTCTCCACCCCCATAAATCACATCAAAAGAATTGGTTTGGGAAAAACGTAGAAATCCCGGAGGAGCTAGGCGTAACATAATTTCACCAAAGGTGACCACTTTTTTCATTACGTATGCTTTTTGATCTAAATATCACGAATTAAAATCGATTGGAAACCTACTATTTTCGAATTACTTGAAGAAAAGTAAAAGATTTTTAGTTAATTTGTGCAATCGATTGCACAATATTAGCAATTTAATTTGAAATGGAACAAAAAATCCTGAAAATTCATCCGTTGGACAATGTGCTGGTAGCTCTGGATAATATAGATAAAGGAGAAACTCTAAAGCTGGAAGACCATACCCTTCAGTTAAATCAGGCTGTAAAAGCTAAGCATAAATTCGCTTTGACTGATTTGAATAAAGGGGATACTATCGTGATGTACGGCGGTGTGGTGGGAAAGGCTTACCAATTTATTGGAGAGGGGGACGTGTTGACTACGGAAAATGTGTCCCACACAGCGGATATTTTTGGAAAACGAATTCCCCATTTGGATTGGGAACAACCTGATATTTCAAAGTTTGAAGGGCGTTCGTTTTTGGGGTATCACCGTTCCGATGGTCAAGTGGGAACCGCCAATTATTGGGTCGTGATTCCCTTGGTATTTTGTGAAAACCGCAACGTGGACGTTATGAAGGATGCCTTTTTGGAGGAGTTGGGTTTTGCGCATCCCAATAAATACAAAAGTTATGTAAGAAAGTTGGTGGCCCGCTATCAAAATGAAAGCGCTGCCAAAAATACTATCGCGCTGGAAGAAGAACAAATTGAAGTATCTCCAGTTTTTAAGCAGGTGGATGGTATCAAGTTCCTAACGCATCAGGGAGGTTGTGGAGGTATTCGGCAGGATTCTGAAGCACTTTGCGCTTTGATCGCAGGTTATTTGAATAACCCGAATGTCGCAGGGGGTACAATTCTAAGTTTGGGATGCCAAAACGCCCAGATTTCCATTTTAGAAGATAAATTGAATGCCCTTAATCCCCATTTTGATAAACCCCTGCACATTTTGGAACAGCAAAAAGAAGGGACCGAAGAAGACTTGTTGGTCAAGGCCATTCGATTAACTTTTCAAGGACTGACCGAGGCCAATAAGATGATACGTCAACCTGCTCCTTTGGAAAAATTGACTCTAGGGCTGGAATGCGGGGGCTCTGATGGATTTTCTGGTATTTCTGCCAATCCGGCTGTAGGGCATGCCTCTGATATTTTGGTAGCCTTGGGTGGAAAAACCATGCTCGCCGAATTTCCTGAACTCTGTGGCGTGGAACAACAACTCATTAATCGTTGTACGAATGATGCTATTGCCGATAAGTTTACGAAGTTGATGGAAACGTATTCCAATGCAGCTATTGCTGTAGGCTCAGGGTTCGACATGAATCCCAGTCCGGGAAATATTAGGGATGGTTTGATCACCGACGCCATGAAGAGCGCAGGAGCTGCTAAAAAAGGAGGTACATCGCCCATAACTGATGTACTTGACTATGCCGAATATGCGAATAAACCCGGACTTAACCTGCTATGCACCCCTGGCAATGATGTAGAAAGCACAACAGCTTTGGCAGGTTCAGGGGCCAATATTATTTTGTTCACCACAGGCTTGGGCACCCCAACGGGCAACCCTATTGCACCGGTTATCAAGATTTCTTCCAATACGGATTTGGCCCAACGAATGCCTGACCTTATCGATGTGGATGCCGGCGGTGTTATTACGGGCGAAAAGTCAATCGAACAAATGGGAGAGGAATTGATGGAGTATATCATCGATGTGGCCAGTGGCAAAATAAAAACCAAGGCCCAACAACTGGGACAAGATGATTTTATACCTTGGAAACGGGGAATTTCACTTTAACTGTTTTGCATGAAAGACTTATTTGATATTGAGGGAAAAAATATTCTTATTACTGGGGGAACTGGGGTCTTGGGTTCAGAATGGTCCAAATACCTTGCGGAACAAGGCGCAAATCTTATTGTATTGGGAAGAAAGCTGGCAGAAGCTCAAACCGTTGTAGATGACATTATAAAAAACGGTGGCAAAGCCGCACCCTTTGGCTGCGACGTAACTGATGAGGAAAACTTAAAAAGTGTTTCGGATACCCTAAAATCCCAATTTGGTAGTTTGGATGTACTCATCAATGCTGCTGGGGGCAATATGGCAGGGGCCATTATCTCTCCAGAGCAAACGCTGTTGGATAGTGATGTAGAGGCCCTCAGAAAAATTATCGACCTCAACTATGTAGGGACCTACCTCTCCATCAAATCCTTTTTACCACTTTTTCTAAATGATAAAAAAGGGAGCATCATCAATATCTCCAGCATGTCTGCTGAGCGACCGTTAACAAGGGTCATGGGATATTCTTCTGCAAAAGCTGCCATTGATAATCTTACGAAATGGCTTGCCATCGAGTTTGCTAAAAAATATGGGGAAGGATTACGGGTAAACGCTGTCGCTCCCGGTTTTTTCCTCACAAAACAAAACAAAGAACTCTTGACGAATACCGACGGAAGTTATACGGATAGAGCAACCCAAATTATTGCTAATACACCAATGAGTCGATTTGGTCAACCGAATGAGCTCTTTGGGGCTATTCATTATTTGAGCAGTGACGCTTCAAAATTTGTAACAGGCACAGTACTTTCCGTGGATGGTGGCTTTGGTGCCTATTCGGGAGTTTAAAAAATGGCATGAAGAGATGAAGAAACTACTGCAAACCATGCGTTGGTACGGACCAAATGACCCGGTTAGTCTTTCCGATATTCGACAGGCTGGGGCCACTGGCGTAGTAACCGCTTTGCATCATATTCCCAATGGACAAGTTTGGCCAAGGGAAGAAATTCGAAAACGTAAAGAAGAAATCGAAGCGGCTGGGTTGATGTGGACCGTGGTCGAAAGTATTCCTGTACATGAGGAAATCAAAACGCGAAGTGGCAACTATAAACAACATATAGATAATTACAAAACCTCCCTGGAACATCTATCGGAAGAAGGCATTCAAACGGTCTGTTATAATTTCATGCCTGTTCTGGATTGGACCCGTACCGACCTTTCCTATGAACTCCCAAACGGGGCAAGAGCCTTGCGCTTTGAGACAGCTGCCTTTGTAGCCTTTGATGTGTTTATTCTAAAGCGCCCTAACGCTGAAAGGAACTATACAAAAGAGCAGATTGCCATGGGAAAAGCGAGATTTGAACAAATGGGAGCTTCCGAAAAGACAGAACTTACCCAAACCATTATTTCAGGATTACCTGGGGCGGAAGAAGGCTACACTTTGGAACAGTTTCAGGAGCAACTTAATAGGTATAAGGACATTGACCACGAAAAGTTGGAACTACACCTAAAGCTTTTCTTGGATGAAATCATTCCAATTTGTGAAGAAGTAGGTGTCAATATGGCTATCCATCCCGATGACCCTCCATTCGACATTTTTGGGCTGCCCAGAGTGGTCAGTACAATGGCCGATGTAGAGCGCATTTTTACGCAAACGGACAGCACCAATAACGGTTTGACCTTTTGCACTGGTTCTTTTGGTGTTAGGGCCGATAATGACCTATCTACTATGGTGCGCCAATTTAAAAATCGTATTCATTTTATTCACCTGCGTTCAACAGAGCGGGACGAAGAAGGGAATTTTCATGAAGCTGACCATTTAAAGGGTGACGTGCCCATGGTAGAAGTCATGCAAGAACTTAGTGTTATGCAGCAAGAAAAAGAATATCCGGTCCCTATGCGGCCAGATCATGGCCATCAGATGATGGATGACTTGGATAAGAAAGCTAACCCTGGATATACAGGCATCGGACGATTAAAGGGGTTGGCAGAACTACGAGGGTTGGAACATGCCATTTTAACGATGAAGGATTGTGATTAATCTACCGCCAATTCTTAAGAAAATTCGTCACTTCGAGTGATTTTCTGTGTTTTTCCAGAAAATCTTATCGAGAAGTGCATTTCGAAATTAAAAACCTTGTTCTCGATACTTTTTCCTTTGGAAAACACTCGAACTGACGGTTTTACTTTTAAAGGTATCATGATGTCAAGGAATCTGCATTAGTCCTTTATGGAATAATCATATATTTTCTCCATCTCATCGTAATAGGCCTTTAAAACATGAAAGGCTTTCTTTTTAAATCCTCCATTAGAAATTAACCCTTTTCGATTCCACCCATCTTGAATAAGGGGCAGATTTCTTCTTGGTGACCGAAAATCAGCCAAAATCCAAGGGGTCATGCCTCGCAAGGTTGGAATCTTGCGAAGCATTTTGATTTGTTCTTCATATAAATACTCTTGGTATTCTTCAGTCCATCGCGTTAACTTATCGCTATGATGGTTGTATAATGCTCCGCCTCCAAACTCACTGACAAAAAATGGTTTGTCATCAGGTAGTTGCCAAGTCACTTCTGAACATCGCTCTGGTAATCCTGAATACCATCCGATGTACTCATTGCATGCAATCATATCTACATCTTCGGCAAAAGGGTCAGGAATCTTAACCGTATCCGCAGTACTTTTTTCATCTCTTTCGAGGGCAGCACTAATAAATCGAGTGTCGTCAATAGCAAGGGCAATCTTTTTTAAATCCCTTAAAAACCTTAATCGCGAAGGAACTTCTGGGGTCTCATTGGCAACAGACCATACAATAACACTTGCCCGGTTTTTGTCGCGATGAACCAGTGTTTCCAATTGTGATTTAGCTTGGGCAAAAGCCTCCGGATTTTCATAATCGATGCCCCAATACACCGGTATTTCTTCCCAAAGTAAGATTCCCAGTTTGTCCGCCAAACGAGGCATATGTTCATTATGGGGATAGTGGGCTAGACGGACAAAATTACAGTTGAGTTCTTGAGCCCATCCGAAGAGCATTTGGGCTTCTTCCAAAGAATTTGCTCTTCCGACCTTTATGGGGTTTTCTTCATGAAGACTGATACCGCGGAGAAAAATGGATTTTCCGTTCAACAGAATATTCGGGCCATCCGTTGAAATGGTCCTGAAACCAATATCATCCCGTAAAGTGTCTTCACCGCAGGTGATTTCAACCTTATACAATTTGGGACGTTTGGGATACCACTTTTTAATGCGCTTTGCTGAAATTTGGAATTCGGCTCTTCCCGTTTCATCCAGCTTAAAGGTTTCGTTAATCTTTGCCTCTTGGATTTCAATGGTCACATTCTGCTCTGCTCCATTGGATACTTGAACATAACCTTTAATTAGGTCAGGATTGTTGGGGTCCAATTGAATCTGGTAATCTTGAATATGGGTTTTTGGAACTTCTATGAGCTTCACATCTCGGGTAATGCCCCCGTAATTCCACCAGTCTGTTGTATAGTTGGGCACACGATGTTTTTCCCTTTTGTTGTCTACCCGCACCACCAAAGAATTACCTTTCGATTTTAGTTTTTCGGAAACCTCAAAATTGAAGGGGTCAAATCCCCCTAAATGCTGACCCACCTTTTCCCCATTGAGGTATACATCGGTCTGATAATTGGCGGCTCCAAAATACAGAAACACTTCTGTACCCTCCTTTAAGCTATAATCGAAAGTGGTGCGATACCAAATGGCACCTTCGTAGTATTCCAGTTTTTCGAATTGGCTGTTCCAATCCCCTGGCACCAAAATCTCAGCTGAAGTATTAAAATTGTATTCTACACGGTCCCAACGGTTTTCAATGACCTTATCGGTGTAATAGGGTTTTGCCGAGGCCTTGGTGGATTCAGCCTCATCAAAGGGAAGCCAATTTCTGTGGTTGCGATATCCTGTGTCGTACGGGTCAATAACATATTTCCAGTTGCCGTTAAGCAGCGTTGAAGGCCTATTGTATGCATTTTGAAGCAATGATTCTTGAGACCATGTCGACTGGATTCCAAATATGCAGAATAGGAAAAAACCAAGAAGTATTCTTTTCATAGGTCAATTGTTTGTAGGCAAAATGTTCGTATTGATTTTGGTGTTCTCGAAAAGTATTTGTGAAGCTTCCGATACCACTTCGAATTGAGGAGATAAGTCAATAACGCAGTTTTCAAAATATACCTTTCGGATGGGTTCCTCGAGTCTACCTTTTATGACAATGGACTTATCGGTGGCTTCTTCGATTTGAATATCCTGAAAATAAAAATCCTGATACTTTGTAAAATATTCGTTTCCCCGCCAACCCTTATAATCGGTAGTGAACTCAAAACCGTATTTCACAGTTCCAACGTCAATGTTTCGTATAAAAACGTTTTCGATAAAGCCACCCCGGTCAGGATTACTTTTAAACTGAAAAGCATGTTTTCCACTCGTCATCAATTCACAGTTTTCCACAAAAACGTTACGCACCCCCGCCGACATTTCGGATCCTATACAAAATCCGCTGCCCACGTCTGTAATGAAAGTGTTGTTACGAACAATGACATTCTCGGTGGGAGGGTAGGGCCATCCATCTTGGTCACGACCTGCTTTTAACGCTACACAATCATCATGGGTATGAATTACGCAGTTTTCGATGAGTACATTTTTACAGCTTTC
>NZ_JANQIH010000177.1 GCF_028282265.1 Allomuricauda sp. | reverse complement strand
GAGCCTGTTTTTTTGGATGAAGGAACGGCCGAATATCGTTACAATAACGAGTCCATTGAACTTTTAGCTTTATTTCAGCTATCTTTTAAGAACAGATTCGAGTTCGGATTGAACCTTTTTACCGAAGATTACCAATATCTCTTTGGAAGCACTTCACCCGATGTCCCCCAAAACCTTAGGGTCGATAAGCACCTCTTAAAATTGATTTATGACTATGATGGACTCCGTTATCATTACCATTATTTAGATGGTTTCCGTAGTCAACTTAACATTCAATATGTGAACAGTTCAGATAACCGTTTGCCCGAGTTCTGGATTGGGTTCAATGACTTTTCATACTTTAAAAGAATAGGTGCAAAAGGAAATTGGGCAAGTCGACTACGACTCGGCATTTCTAGCAATTTGGACACTCCCTTTGCTCCATTTGCGGTGGATAACAACTTGAATATTAGGGGGGTTGGGAATGTAATTGATCGCGGTACTGCGGCAATTGTTTTAAATACAGAGTACCGACATACCCTCATCGAAAAAAACTGGTTTGTGCTTCAGAGCAATATTTTTGTTGACGGAGGCACTTGGAGAAATCCCGGAGGAGATTTCAGCGATTTTGGTGACGATCAAAACCTTCGGATTTACCCGGGAATAGGGGTTCGGTTTATCCACAAAAGAATATTCAATGCCATATTCAGAATAGATTATGGCCACGGAGTAACCCGGAAAGCCTCTAGAGGTGTAGTTTTCGGAATAGGGCAGTATTTCTAAGTTTTTATTTCGTAACGTCCTGATTTTTTGCATATTTGTGATACACCCTACATAATTTCTTTCTTCTTATGAAAAGGACACTATTTTTAGTCCTGTGGGGTGGTATTATCTTTTGCTCTCTGGCCCAGCAGAACAAGTATGCAGTAATCGCCGAATCTGGTGATGGTATTTATTCAATTTTACGTAAGCAAGGGTTAGACCCCATTAAATATTACCAAGCCTTTATAGAACTGAATGGAGATCTTATAAAGGATGGCAGTTTCCTTCAGGAAGGAAGGGAATACTGGATTCCATATGCCTCTGATTCCTTTAAGAACACTGCCATTCGTGTTACCCTTCCCGAGGAAAACGAAGAACCACTTTTTGACGATGGTCTAAATGCCTTGACCAGAAAGAGCGATAAGCTGAAAAATACAGTGTACTATCTGATACCAGAAAACCCCAAAGATGGTTTCACTTTAGAAATTGGTTTGAATTTGGCGAAGGAACTTATGCTTCACGGGGCAACGGTCTTTGTTTTGGAAAACCCGTCCACAAAGGAATTTCAGGCAAGTATGAAAAGAGAAGCCGATATTACCCAAACCGGCAATTTTGTCGCTGCGGTCAATAAAAGATATTTGAAGCACTCAGGAAAGTATCAGAGATTGTTGGTGATACGGTCGAATGGCTTGATTGAGAACGGAAATATCAATGTTGCGGTGTATCATCATGAAAGAAGCAAAGACGGTCAGCGTTTGGCCGAAAACATTCAAGAGGTGTTCGAACAAAAAAGTAAAGGCAACAGTCGTGTTAAGGAAGCAAAGGGATTTGTTGAAGATAAAAAGGGATTGTATTTAGCCAAGAATGTATTGCCGGCCATAAGTTTGTTGAACATTACCAATCAAAGCAGAACCAAAAACCCTGAGGATATTCCGGTTTCTTCAAATCAGAAGGTTTTTTCCCAGTGGTTGGCCACGGGAATCTTAAAAGATTATGCCAATCTCGAATTGGAAGAAGAAGATTAAAGTCCGTCAAGCACAACTGCCCCTTCCGGAACATCAAAAAAGACAGATTCCAATTTAGGTTCGAAAGCAATATCGGAGAGCGTAATGTTGGTAATGTGCTCCCCTGCTGTCTCTTCTTTCGTCAACCAGTGGGTTTTGTAACTGGTAGGGAATATTATTCCACCTACTATATTTTTTCCTGAAAGCTCCATCAATTTCTCTGGAAGATGTTTGCCCTTCTCAAAGTAGCCAGGATAGGACACGATGTATCGAATAACACTTAATTCGCTGGTTTCAGAATCAAAATAAAGTACATAGTAATCGTCAGGAGCATCCCCTGTGCCCTCATCAAAAGTGACTTTGACCACATTCTGTAAGCTGTTTTTATGATTCTTTTGTGGCAAAAGTTCAAGGTTTACACCTTCTCCGTCCAGTACAAAAGGTTGTGCCATGAAAAAATATGGGGTCAACGACCAAAAACGTGTATTGTAAGGAAAAATGGTGCTGTCCTTGGCAATCACCCAAGCTTTTTGACCATCCCAACCATACTGCAAAGTGGAATCACCTACCTGAAAATGCCTTGCCTTGCTCGACCAAGAATCAATGGTCTGATAGGTGTCACGAGGAATACCATCGTCCAAAGGTTGATAACTGAAGCGAAAGGAAACGGGTCCATTTTTATACCAGTTTTCAAGTCCACCATGGGCTTCCATGGCGTTCCAAACAATCTTTCCAGCTTCAGAATTATTGAGTCTAGTTTTTGTGTTTTGTACTCGATTGGCAATCCAACTATTCGGAACTCGGGCCAACTTCTCAGTTACTTGCTCTGTAGTTTGGGCTTCTGTGACCTCTTCTTTTTTGTTTTGTTTGCATCCTATAACCAACAGGAATGAGAAACAAATGGTAAACAGCATTGTATTTTTCATGATATCGATTTAGGTCAATAGGTTTTTGTGGTAGTAGCGATAGAGCTCCTCCGGCCCTGCACCAAAGTAATTCATTAAATGTATCATCCCAAAATGGAACTGTACCCTTAACCAACCTTTCTCTCTATATTTTCGCGCTGAAGTGATGACATGATGGGGAAGTACCTTAAATTGGGTGTGATGGTACAGGCGCCGAATAAATTCGGTGTCTTCGTAAATCAAATAATCCTCATTGAATCCCTTGGTTTGCTCGAACAATTCTGTTTTGATAAATAAAGACTGGTCTCCTCCCCTGCAGAGTGAATGATTGATACGGGACAACCAGGCAAAAAAACGAAGTATGGGGTTTCTGGTGTCAAATTTCATACGAAAGCAACCCGATTCAGAGCCTTTTTCCATCGCTTCAAGAATTATCTCGTCAAAACGTTTAGGAGGGTAGGTGTCTGCATGAAGAAAATAAAGAATTTCTCCGTTCGCCACTTTCGCCCCAGTATTCATCTGTCGTGCCCTTCCTTTTTTTGAATGGACAATCTTGGCGCCATGCTTTGACGCAATTTCCATGGTTTTGTCCTTGCTTCCCCCATCGATGCAGATGATTTCCTCAACGTTTTTGGGAGTGCTGGCTCTTTGAAGGTGCTGCAAGACACTTCCTAGCCCCTTTTCTTCGTTCAATACGGGGATTACAATACTTATTTTTGGATTATTTGGCTTCATTCAAACTCCAGTCATATTCCAAATAGTCGATATCGGCATTTTTGGCTATTGGGTTGTCCAAATACGTATTGATGAATTCCAAAAGGGATGTATTCTTGGTGAAATCACTTTTGAACCACTTAAAGATTCTTGATACCTCTGCACTTTCTTTTTGAAATCGGTTTCGTTTTGGGTCGTTTACAAAGTCAACAGCAGTTTTGGAAAGCAAGCGTTCCATATTGTCTGAGGTAAAGGCTGAGTTCAACAACTTTGGACACGAATATGAGGCACAGTTGATGGCAAAATGAATTCTAGGCTCATCCATTTTGCGAAGCACCTTATGCTCAATATCATTTAAGGAAGTCACTTCATCACCTACTCTTATCCATTCCTTCTTCCATCGGTTAGGGATGTCTTTTATGCTCTCAACAGGATAATGGTCAACGATTAGTTTTACGGTGGCAGCGTTGTACAGATTTATGTAGTAAGCCAATTTCTCATTTTTGCTCCAATTCTTTTGGGGAGCATTTTTGGCTAAAAACTCAAGGTATTCAGTAAGTCTTTGGTCTTTTTTGAAACCTTTATAGTCCACGTTTCCCTCGAAATCCACATGCTCTTTCAACAAATCATTCCAAAGGGAATGGTCTAGAGTTTCACTTTTTGAAACAAAAGAGGCTTTTGTAACCGATGAAAGAGGTTTGCTTACAACTTTATCCGCTTTTCCCTCACAGGAAAACAGAATCAAAGCTATAAGTAGGGAACTTAGGGGACTCATTGTTATGATTGATTTTCTTCTTCAAAGAAGAAAGTCTCAAAAACCAGTAAAACCTTTCAATTCAATCAAAAAAAATTAGCAACAGCCACCGCCATCGTAATGCCAGGTACTTTCGCTAATATGTATTTCTTCAGAGGCCTGTGCCAAAGCTGCTGCTGTCTTATCACAGACCGCCAAAGGTTGATTCTGTAGTAATACGTGACCTTTTCCATCATCCAAGTACTCCTCGCCCCCATAATAAATCGCTGTCTTTCCTGTGAAGACGCACGGTCCGTCCTCGGGCATCGGATCCTTTATGGCCGCAATTTCTATGGATTCGATATGGATCAGTTCATCGGTAGGATAGTGGTTCGGAGATAGCACCCGATACGATTTTCTGGCCCTTATTTCAATGGTTCCAAATCCGGCATCGGTCAAAACCTT